>JANQSK010001236.1 GCA_028284105.1 Anaerolineae bacterium | reverse complement strand
AGGATCGAGCCCAGAATTATAGACCCAAATACGGCCGTTGTAGTCAAAGTTAAATAGGGCCGCTGCTTTTTGTCCATCCACTTCCATAAACATGAGCTGGAGTGTTCCGGCCTGTTGGGCGCTTTTGGCCGTGTCATAGAAAAGCGCTCGACGACCATCATTAAGCCAATCTCTTTTTTCAAAGGTGCTTTTCTGAAGGAGCTCCAAAAATTCAGTAACGGCCGTTTCAACATCATCTTCAGGTCCAACAATGGTCATGGTCGCTTCAGACCCATTGGCACGACGCATCTTGCGTTTGATTTCACGTCGTTGTTTGCTGTCGATTTGTTGTAAATAGCCATCGAAGTTGCCTGGCAGATCAATAATGGGGCACACTTCGATAATTTCCTCAGAAAACAAAAAACCTCGCTTTTCAGATTCTGCTTGTACAAGAGAACGTGATGGCGAGGCTTCTGGGATATTACACAAATCCAGTCCGGTCCATTGGGGTGCTGAAGGGGAACACAAACAATCAAAAACGGCCGCCCATACCGTTTCTGCATGTTCCGCAGAGGTAATGACGTCCAAATAGTCTGTTTCCTCAATACAACAATTAAAATGCAAAACTCCGTCTAGGAGATAAAAACAGGCAATACCTATCAGGTCGTTTTGATTTTCATAGACCGCGATGGTATGGAGTGTGCTTGAATCAGGTTGAAGATGTTTCCACCAGCCTGATTGATAGGCATGGGTTTGAAACGGGGTGTTGGTAATACTATGTTGGGCGACGTTGTCCCACTGTTCAGCTAATTCGTCAAAGGCGGCTGCACCTTCAATTAGTTTGGCGTGAATCACAAATACTTTCCTCTTTCTCTACGTGGAATAAACTGAACAAAGGCTATACAAATCAACACCTTTTCCAAAATGTGTCTAAACTGACTCGATGATTGTATAGATTATGTTCAAGTTTTGTTGACATTATTATAACGTGTTGATGAAATGAGAACATCAACATTTCATATGAAATTAGAGACCGCTTATGTAGATACCCAAATCGTACCAGAAAAAATAGGACGAAAAACGGCCGTTTTCGTTTTGCTTATTAAACAACTTTCATTGAAATGGTTTTTCCCATCTAATTAGATGCGATATGGGGAGGGTAATCTTACTTAAGTGGCTATCGATAAATCCAACGCCAGATGAATTGCCACCAGTCGAAGAATTTGGGCACATTTCGTTCATAACGAACCAATAGGATGCTAATGGTTAAAATAGAAGCGCCGATCCATTGTAGTAATGAAAGCTGCTCTCCCAACAAGAAATTGGCAATGGCGATGGTCACAATGACTTCAAATACGCCAAGCAGCGCAGTTTGAAGACTGCCCAAACTTTTAACACCTAAGAAGAGCGTTAACCGAGCAAGGGCTGTGGCCAGACCCATTCCTAAGATGATTTGCCAACCAACTGGGGTAACGATTGTTAAAGAGGTTGGATTAAAAAACCAAGCGATCGTAACAACGGTTGCCATGGCTGTCATCGCATAGAGGGTCATTGTTTGTGCCGGAATATCGAGCAAAATGCGCTGGCTTAGCACAAGTTGAACAGCATACATCAGCGCGGCTACTAACATCATACTGACGCCCAGCCAGTTGGGTTCACTCATGCTCCCTTGTGTGAGCAAATAGATGGCAAAGATGGTCATGCCAGTCCGAGTAACGGTTAGAAATGAGATCGATTGTCCAGCTAGGCGTAATAGCACGGTGACAAAAACGAGGTAGGTGATATTTATTAGTTGACCGAGTGAAGCGTCAATAAGGGTTAGACTGGCATAAAAGAAGATGGAGCCAAAGCCATTAATTGAACCTGCAATAATACTGCCAATGATGGCAGGCTTTGAACTTTTGATGAAGTTGGGTGCAAAAATAATGGTGGCAATCCACAAGATGAGCGCGGCCGATATCGTTCGGAACGCGACCAGGGTCATTAAGGGAACCCCAACCTCATATGCTAATTTAGCAAGAATGGGAACGGTGCCTAAAAAGACAGGGGATAACAATGCCCAAAATAAACCAAGTGCTGGTTGGCTTGTTTTGGGTTGATTATCAGAAGAATCTTCAATAATTGGCGGTGATGTGGGCCGGGATGAAGATACTTTGGGGGGAACCATTACAGGTTTGGCTTCTTGGCTTTTTGCGATATAGGGAGCAAAATGTGGAAAGTGCTTCCGGGTAGTTTGTCGGAGTCACGTTTTTCACTCTCGACCCAAATACGGCCGTTATGCGCTTCCACTATTCCTTTTGTGATAGCTAAACCAAGACCAAGCCCTCCTCCTTGAAAAGCTGATTTGCTGGTTGAATGATGTTCAATCGAACCTAACACATAAAATTGATCAAAAATATGCCGCTGTTCATCAACAGGAATCCCGATTCCTGTGTCCCGAATGATGATATCAACTGCATTATCTACCTGACGGGCAACAATATAAATTGTACCATTATCAGGTGTGTATTTAATTCCATTCCCCACGACATTATCAATTGCTAATTTTAATTGATTCTCATCACCTTCGATAATAGGTAAATTGGATAAATCTCCTACTCGTATGGCAATGCCGCGTTTTTCACAAATGGGCTCATATTCCGCAACGATTTTATCAATAATATTTTTGAGCCGAATTTGACTTAAGATGAGGTCCAAAGCGCCTGAGGTAATGCGGGCAACGCTAATAATCTCATTGACCACTTCACGCATGCGGCTGACACCTAAATTTAATCCTTCAGCGACCCCACCGATCATATCAGTTGGAACAGTGCTAGAAGAATGTTTAATCTGCTCGTCTAAGAGATGAGCGTACCCGCTGATTAGGGTAAGCGGCGTCCGAAGCTCATGTGAGACTAAAATAATAAAATCACTTTTTAAGCGATCTAGCTCACGAAGGCGCTTATTTGCCCCTTCAAGCTCATTTATTTTGCCTTCTAACCGAAGGACAAGATTTTGAGCATGTCGTTCTAAATGCTGGGTGCGTTCGTTTGGTGAGAGGGGTTCCACCAATCCGTTGAGATAGTTTTTAACTTTATTAGGGAAGGTACCCACATCGATTGGCTTTGTCATAAAGCCAGTGCACCCCGCCGCAAGAGCAAGCTCCCGGCTGCCAGGGCTATGATTGGCTGTGAGAGCCACGATGGGCGTATTGGTGAAGTTTGGCAAGCTTCTGAGACGTGTTGTGATTTCTCTCCCATCCATATTTGGGAGGTTGATGTCCATTAAAATGAGATTGGGATTGCTTTCGCGGGCAATTGTAATGCCTTCTAAGCCATCGTCTGCTACTAAAACGTTGTAGCCTTGACTCCCCAAAACTCGTTGTACAAGGCGTCGACTTGCTGGATCATCTTCGATATATAAGATAGTTTCTCGATTTTCCATAAGTGCTAAATAAACTAATTTGTAAATCAAAGATCCGTTGGAAAATAGCCATCGAAAAAGATCTAGGATTCACATGAAATGCGTGCACATGTGAGCACTGCTTGAGTCACGCCATATTCATTTTAAAACAAGTATGAATTCCGTGTTGTGAATGGGCCTTTATTCAGGTAAGGCTTGGCGAATATCGCTCAATAGGTCGGAGTCCATAAATGTACCCTTTTGTAGTAATGCTTTTATTTTACCGTCCAGGCGTTCCCTTTCAATAGCAGATAACTCCTTAGCGGTGATGACAATTATGGGTACATCTTTCAAAAATGGGTCTTTTTTCATCGTTTCAACAATGCCAAACCCATCCAAACGGGGCATCATCAGGTCAAGAATGACGAGATTGGGTGGATTGGCTTGGATCAGTTCGAGTCCTTGGACACCATCAATTGCTTCGTCAATAATGAATTCACCTTGGGCTTGCAAAATTCGTCGAATAAGACGAGCGGCATCGGGATTGTCCTCAATGATGGCAATTCGCTGTACGCGACTGTCAACCTCTTCTAGGGCGGTTAGTAAGCCTTCTTGGCGATTACGGCCGTCTACACCAGGTTTAGACTTTAAATCCACATCGTAGGCATAATGATCGCCCACAATATGTTTTTCAACAGGGAATGTGTGTCCTGAACAGTTGATGACAACGACTTCCTCTGGTTTGATTTGCCCAGATTGAACCATTTTAAACAGACCGGCAAACGCAACGGCCGTTGCTGGCTCAATGGAAAGCCCATCCATTTTTGCCACACTGTGTAAAGCATGGAAAGCTTCAGAATCGGTCACAGAATCCATCGTGCCGCCATACTTACCGATTAACTCACGAAGAACAGAGTAGGCCTGTCCGGGAATACCAGTTGCTAAAGTGGTAATATCCGTGATGGGATTTTTAACGGGTTCAGCGACTTCGAGCCCTTTTTGGAAGGACATCGCCATAGGGGCACAACCGCTCACTTGGTAACAGGCTAGTTTAGGCACCTTGTTTAAAATGCCCATCTCGTTGAGCTCTTCAAACCCTTTCATAACGCCTACAGGTCCCATGCCACCACTAACAGCTTGAATAAACCAGTCTGGTGATTGCCAGGCATACTTATTGCCATGGGGTACAGATGGATCAGTTCCTGCGTGAATGCTGCCAAGCTGTTCCGCAATTTCAAAGGCGACCGTTTTCATCGCTTCTTTGGCGGCAATCGCCTTCACCCCGCGATCGAGAAAGATTCCTTTAGATTCAGAGAATTCAGCTGCAATTTGCTTAGCTTCATCATAGGTACCGGCTACTTTAATGACCTCAGAGCCATAAATAGCCACCTCACGCATTTTTTCAGAAGGAACAGAACTGGTTACAAATACCCACATTTTAACGCCAGCTCGTGCACCAAAAGCAGAATAGGCAATTGCAACATTACCAGTAGAAGCAACAACAGCTTCTTTAACGCCGGCTTCCTTCATCACGCTAATTGCAATTGACGCTTGACGATCCTTAAAGGAGCCGGTGGGTCCTTGTCGTTCATCTTTAATATAAATATTCGGATGACCAAGCATTAAGCCAAGATTGTGGGCGCGGATCATAGGTGTCCACCCTTCGCCAAGGGTGACAATATTTTCATCATTCTGAATAGGTAAAAGCTCACGATAGCGCCATTGAGATGCGCCACGCATTGAAAGCGTATCTAACCACGTATGCCCATTTTCATCCGGTGTCATAAGCCCTTTAAGATTGTATTCAGCATCTAACCAGGCTTCGCCACAATGGGTGCACTGTTTTTGTGGTTTTTCAAAGGTTTGTTTGTGATTGCATTTACGACAAACAATGTCGAACTTTCTCATATGGGTTTCCTCAGGATGGATTGTTGTCTGATCAAGATGTGAGGGCCATGCTAGGTCCGTTGAATGGAATTTCTCGGTTTGTTGTTTCTGAATCTTGTTTGATTGGTAATTTAACATGGAAGGTCGTGCCTTTTTTGAGCTCTGTATCAAACCAAATATCACCTTGGTGCATATCAACAATCCATTTTGTAATAGGCAATCCTAAACCTGTGCCTCCAAATGTTCTTGTTGTGCTGTTATCTACTTGCTCAAATGCTGCAAATAATTTGTCAAAATCCCTTTCTGCAATCCCTATCCCTGTATCTGCCACCATAATGTGAACAAACTCTTCTTCATCATGGCGAATCGATAACCGAATTGAGCCTTCGGTTGTATATTTCACTGCGTTTGACAGTAAATTGATCAAAATTTGGCGTGTTCTTACTGGATCGGCCGTAATCATTGGCAAATCCGTGGGTACATCCCAAATGAATTTGACCATCTCCTCGTCGATTAGTGCGCGAATTGTAGAACTCGCAATCTTTGCTGATTGATAAACATCAACTTCATCAAAGGTCATTGTCATCTTGCCCGCTTCAATTTTGGCCATATCCAAAATTTCATTGATAAGCATGAGTAGATGTTGTCCATTTGAGTAAATTGACGATAAATCCTCTTCTTGCTCCGGTGTAATCGGGCCGTCAATACCTTTTAAGATGACTCTTGAGAACCCAATAATTGAATTAAGTGGTGTTCTTAATTCGTGAGACATATTTGCTAAGAACTGAGTTTTTAATTGATCAAGTTGTAACAATTGTTGGTTTTTCGCTTGAATCGTTTCAAATAGCTGCGCGTTAGAAAGTGCGAGACTTGTTTGGGTAGCGATGCTTCTAAATAGCTGTTGGTCGTGTTCATCATAAGCAACCCCACTATAAGATTGAATTGTCATGAATCCAGCATTGGTTTCATTCGGCATCATTAATGGCATCCAAATAGCAGATTTTGGATTCTCAATACCTAAGTAGGTGGCTTCCTCTTGAAGAAGCGGGTCTTTATCGGTTGTAATAAGCTGAGAATCACTTTTCAAGAAATTATAAATAAGGTCGCTTTCTTTGATTTTTCGATCAGGTAATTGTTTTTCTTCCTCGTGGCAAATGGTGTAAACAGGCATGAGTGAGCTTGATTCAGGTTCGAAGAGCGATATTGAAAAAACAGTGCTGTCTAATAGGCGTCTTATTTGCTCATATACTGTTTTGGCAAGACGTTCGGTTGAAATAACCTGTGAAATGTTTGATTGAATTTGATTAAGTGTGATGAGTTCTTGTGCGCGATTTAGTGCCTCATCCAAAAGCTTCAAATTTTCAATTTGTGTTGTTAGATGCTCAACAATGGTTTGCATGAAAATCAAATGGGAGGAATTGAGAGGGCGATTGAAGTTGTGAAGATCAATTGCCAAGAATCCAATTATCTCTTGTTGATTTGCGGATGGGATGAAGTAAGTAGCTTTTGCATCAAATTGAGTGAGCTGTTTTTTAATAACGGCTTCCGGAAAATCATCTTGATTTTCAACAACGAGCAAGGGTGCTTTTTGAGATTTTAAAGTATCTAAAATCGCATCATGACTTAAGTCAATCGTTTTGCTAGCATTGTCGATTGGATAAAGTGTGGAAACAAGGGTTCCGGTCTCAGTTTGTTTATCATAGAGAATAAAGCGGCATTGATCTGCCCCAATATAGCTGCCAGCTTCGTGAACGGTAATATCAATAGCATCATCACGGGTAAGCGATTGGTTGATATTACGGCCGATTTTGTAAAGCGATTCGGATTGATTAAGTAGCTGTTGATTCGCCAAAATGATTGAAGCGTGATCCACTAACGTTAGGAACGGTTGAAGTGCCTGATTATCTGGAAGGGCATTCGTCGTACAGTACAGAGCAACATAGCCAAATAGTTGTTCATCATTATTGATGGGGATGAATAGGGCATTGTTAACCCCAACCTCATCAAAAATCAGCTTGATAGACTTATCTAGTTTGGTTTGGATATCATCCTGACGGACGTAGAACATTTCTTCAAGTGGGAGCTGGTCAATAATAAACTCATTATCGTTACTAATCGTCTGAATTAACAAATCAGGTTGATCTACTTGCTGCCAATGGGCAGATACCTGGAACGCTCCAACTTGTTCTGGTGTTTCAGTGATGATATGAATGACATTCGCTAAATTGCTTTGGCCTGCGAATGTAATCAGCTGCTCAAACACTTCAATCTGGGAGGTTGAAGCCCCGATCTGGCGGGCAGATTCGTATAATCGATTCGTTTTATCTAGATTGAGCTGGGTTTGTGTTAACAGGCTTGCGTTTTCGATAGCGATGGCGAGCTGATTAGCCATACTGCGAAGGACGGTCACTGTTGTTGGTGAAAACGCATGCTTTTGTGTGCTTTGTACGGTCAAGGCCCCAATCGCATGTTCACGCGCGACAAGGGGCAGAGCGAGCTCAGACTGGGTATGTGGCAAAATTTTGTTAGGTGTAAAGTTTTCTGCCAAAGAGACATCTTGCTCAACCCGAGGTTCCCCGTCTTGCAGAGATGCCCCAATCATTGAACCACCACCGATGATATGATGATGGTTTTGGGCTAGCTGTGTTTTGCCCGCTTCGCCAGTACCCGCCTGTAAAACGGCCGTTTTTCCATCGTTATCAACTAAAAACAGACCAACATAATAAAAACCAAATTCTTCTCTTACGATCTCTACCACTTGTTCAATTAGCTGATCGCGATCGAAGAAGCTGGCTGCAATTCGTGATACATTGGCGGCCACGTCAAGCTGGTTAGAGTATGAGCGTGTTTCTTGGATTAGACGTGCATTATTAAGCGCATCACCCATCTCACGAATAATTGTTTGCAAAATTTCTTGGTCTTCCCCTGAAAGAGACGTGGTGTCAGGGAGGTCAAGCTCACCAATGGTGTGCTCGCCAATACTCAAGGCAACCGCTCTGGGATTTTCGGGAGCGTGTTGTGATTGATTTAATTGGAATTGTCCATCAACATAAGCGGCTGACAGCTGAACATTGTCATCTCTCCAAATATCATCCACAAAACGGCCGTAAAGCACTTCTAATTCTTTGGTTCGCTGTCTCGTTTCATCCAAAAGCATTAGATTGAGTAAGAGGGCCGACAAGTTTTGCGCAAAGGTTTGGATTTGGATAATAAGCTCTTCCTGCCGAGATGATTCATCTTGTGAGGTGATCGCAACAAGGGCGCCAAAGAATTGGTCACCTGAATGAAATGGATTGGTGATTAAGTAACGATCCCCAAGATGAAGCTCAATCAGTTCCGTAGATTGCACAGAATTTTGAGTTAATGTCTCAATAATTTGTGCTTCATGTTGATTATGAAGCTCTAAATGACTTGAGTGTTGTAACTGCCAAGAAGCTGTTTCACTATCAAGGAAGTAAATGGAAACTTCTTCTAAGTTGAGAGCTTGGCAAAGTCCTTGAACTGCTTCTTTTATTAAGCCATTTTGATTGGAGATGGTGGCTAGTTCGCTATTGAGGCTCAAAATAGCTTTTAGGTTTTCATTTCGTTGTGCTTCAAAAATGTTTGAAAGTCGCTGTTGTTCTATTTGTTGTTGAAGCGCGTGCTGGAGAGCCATTTGAGAATTCTCTTGGATTCGCATCTGCACCAACTCACGCGCGTTTGAAAACTGTTCTAAAAATTGGTATTGGAAGGTGACCACTTTTTCTTGATCGGCTGTAGGTAGGGTGTTTGGCACTTCTTTTTGAATTTTTTTCAAAAGCTTAGCAGCCGTAGAAAATGCCATTCCTTGCTCAGCAAACTGAACGGCCGTTTGTGCCAAATCGGCTTCGGAGCCATCTTGGGTCAAATAATCTCGCAAAAGTGAGATCAATGCGTTACTGACTTGTTCACCACGGCGAGGTGACATCATAATTCCGCGATTTTCAATAGCAGAACGAACAAAAACTTCAGTTAATGCGTCGTTTAATGAATCTAAGTTGTCTATCCACGCTAGAAGCGTCGTGGCGTCAGGCATTTGTTTCATGGTCTGTCACTTACTCAGCAATCTCACTTGCAACGTACTGTTTTTCAAAAAAAGCGGCCGTGTAGCCTAATCCCAGTGAATCGGTAACGTCAGTTTGTAATAAATCACTAGGTAATCCCAAAAATTCATGGACCGGCTCAATTTGAACTGGCACCCATGGTTTCATCATGTCTAAATATTCATCAAGCGTATAGAGCTTCATGTTGATCTTGGTTTGGTTAATCATTTTTTGGAATTGAATGTAATTCGGGTCAAATTCCCCAACAGTTCTTGGATATAGTATATGGAAGACCCTTGAACCGTAAGAAACCTGTTCATAGAGTGATTGAACCAAAGCTTGGTTTTGTTCTGGCGATAAATATAAAAATAAAAAGTTCAATCCGATTGCTAATCGTTCTGAAAGATTCAACAGTTCTTTGGCTTTTGGGGTTTGGAAAATGCTGTCTACATCTCGAGCATCCCCATGTATATACTCAACGTTTTCCATTTTTGAGTACAAACTGTTACCAAATCGAACCGCAATGGGATTGATATCTGTGTAAATAATGTTTGCTGCGGGCGCAAATGTATGGAGGCCTTCTTCTGAGGGGATGCTTGAGCCCATATCAAGAAATTGAACAAAGCCGTCTTGGTAAAGATGCTTTACTGCCTCTTGAATAAATGCCTTGCCAAGACGTACCCACGTTTGCAGCAGAGGGAATGATTTCATCATTTCCTTAGCCGCAAGACGATCCACCTCAAAATTAGTAAACCCCCCAGTTAGATAATCAAAAATACGCGTCATATTGGGCTCTGTCGTATTGAGATGGAGGAATTCACCGCTGGAACGGCCGTTTTGGGGAGCACTATGTTGCATTAATCAATTGCCCCCATTTGAGATTGATTATCGCGTCCCAATTT
>JANQSK010001218.1 GCA_028284105.1 Anaerolineae bacterium | reverse complement strand
GTTGGTGTTTTCTCAATTGTGAAATGCACTTCTTTTTCTTGCGCCTTCAATGACAAGTTACGATACACATCATCACCAATTTGGCACAGATCAACAAATGTTGGATTAAGTGTTAGCTGGCCTGATTCTATTTTGGCAAGGTCAAGGAGCTCCTGCACCATACGCGCCATTCGTTCAGACTCGTCATGGATTACTTTGGCGGCTTGCTTTTGGAGCTCGGGCGTAACGGCCGTGCCGTCCAAAAGCGCTTGGCTCCATCCCTGAATCGATGTAATTGGTGTTTTGAGATCGTGTGACACATTGGCCACAAAGTCGCGCTGTGCCTGTCTAGTAAGCGCTACCTGCTTTGACATGACATTAAAGCTGTTGGCCATACTTTGAACTTCATTCGGACCACGAACTTCAATCGTCTGTTCATATTCACCGTCTGCAATATCTTGTGCTGCTTGCGCCATACGCTGTAACGGCCGTGCAATCGCCGCCGCAATGCCAAACGATAAAAAGATAGCGAATAAAAATGAAATTCCAGAGGAAGTAAGCAGCAATTGGCCTAGTCTTAAATCACTAAAATAAGATAAACGCGAAGGTTCCGGTTTAGCATAGATAATTAGAAACTGACCATACACATTATCCGTTCTTGAGTAAACCAGCCATTCATTCCCCTTGCTTCGAGAGTAAAGTCCGGCAAGAATATTTTGGTCGCCCGGATTAAACAAAAGAACATTTTCGATCGTATCCCCTTGCCATCGATTATCGTTGGTATCAAACATGACGCGTTGATTTCGATTCACGATTAACACACGAACATTATTTTCTTCAGCAGTTTGATCTAAGACATTAAAGAAGTCATCTTGATTGCCGCCTGCTCTTTGCAAACGCCCCAATTCGCTTGCGCTTGTCAAGCTCACAGCTTCTAGTTGTTGAAATGTAGGAAGGTATCGAATGCGTGGTAACGATCCGATTAAAAAGGCAGCGACTAATATGAGTAACAAGACTAAAACGATGAGTCCTGAAAAAGACAATAAAAGCCAACTGCGGAGGGAGCGTAACATAGTCAACATAGCGTAATCTGACCAAATGAGGACAAGGTGATTATTTTGTAAATTGAGTGTAAAAGGAAAAAGACAATCGATTTAAAATGAAATGTTTTAACCAGTCATTAAACCTACATTACCTCAAGAAACATGCAGCCCATCACCTTTTCACAATTCGATTATCCCTCATCAAGCACCAGCTTGTATCCCATCCCCCATATTGTTTCAATGGATACTTGGCTATCTGTAATTTTGTCTCTCAAATGGGCAATATGAACATCAACGGTTCGGGTCTGACCATAAAATTCATACCCCCACACCAAATCCAACAGCTGGTCACGAGACAAAACGATGTTGACATGATCCATCAGGGTCATGATTAAATCGAATTCTTTTGTACGAAGATTGACCCGATTGCCATCGACAGTCACTTCTCGGCTAACCGGATCTACCTTCAGCTTACCCAATTGTCGAGTCGATTTTTCATCTACTTGATTGGCTGGCTTCACGCGCCGCAGCACAGCTCTCACTCGAGCAACTAGCTCACGTGGGTTAAATGGCTTGGTTAAATAATCGTCAGCCCCCATTTCAAGCCCCACAATTTTGTCGATATCTTCATCACGCGCTGTGAGCATTAAGATGGGCACGTTACTATCAACCCGAACACGACGGCAAACTTCCCACCCGTCAATTTCAGGCAACATGAGATCAAGCACTATCAGCGTTGGATCTATTTTCTTGAACTTTTCAATCGCTTCAGCCCCATCAACGGCCGTTTCGACTTGATACCCCTCTTTTTCTAAATATAGACGGGCCAAATCCCGAATGTTCTGTTCATCATCAACAACAAGAATAATGTCTTGACTCATGTAACCTCAATAATAAATTTCTATAATCCAATAAATATCGGTTCCGTCTTAATTTCAATTAAGCAATGACGGCAACCATTTCAACTTCAACGAGTGCCCCTAATGGGAGCCCCGCAACTTGAAATGCTGAGCGAGCTGGTGGCGCTTCATTAAAATAGCTAGCATACACATCATTAAACGCTTTGTAATGTCCTAAATCAGCCATAAAAACAGTGGTTTTAACCACATTATCAAAGTTAGTTCCCGCTTCTGCTAAGATCGCCTTCAAGCTTTCCATCACACGCGTTGCTTGGGCTGTAATATCACCTTCTACCATTTTGCCTGTTTCAGGGTCTAACGGAACTTGTCCGGCAGTAAATAGCATGTTCCCAACTTTAATAGCTTGTGAATAGGGTCCGACGGCTGCTGGAGCACCACTTGTGCTAATGACTTCTTTCATTTTTTACTCCTCTAATTTGGAAATTGTGCCCAATAGTGAATTTTATTGTCCAATCATCATTGGGTCTTTTGTCAAATTCAATGATATTTGTAAGTTTATGATATACTTCCAAAAAATCCGAACCCAAACAATAAACAAAATATCTGAGATTTGTAAAATTTTTGTTATCTCCCCAATTTT
Organism: Anaerolineae bacterium; assembly: GCA_028284105.1. Taxonomy (GTDB): domain Bacteria; phylum Chloroflexota; class Anaerolineae; order Promineifilales; family Promineifilaceae; genus QQUD01. Next base: position 3,359 of record JANQSK010001218.1, on the reverse strand, counting down.
GGTTTTTCCAGAGTTAGGCACAATTCGTTTATAGCAAAGACAAATCCTCAGCAAATTGTAGGCGCATGACCTATATTCGTCATTTTAGCGCTGTTTTAAGGAGAACCTGTTTCATGATTGATGTCAATCAACTCCGTCGTGGTGTAAGCTTCACAAAAGACGGAAATCTTTACAAAGTAACTGAATACGCCCACAACAAACCAGCTCGCGGTAAAGCGACCATCAAAGTCAATGTAAAGGATATGCGCACCGGTTCGAACACCGTGTTGACCTTTACATCTGGTGATCGTGTTGAAGATGTTCGTCTCGACAAATCCATTTATCAATATTTGTATGATGATGGGCAATTCTATGTCTTTATGCACCAAGAAACGTATGAACAAAAAGAAGTTAATCACGCCGTTATGGATGATGATAAAGCTTTCTTGATTGACAATATGGAGCTTGAGCTGTTGACGTACGAAGGTGAGGTACTTGATTATATCTTGCCAAAATCAATGGAATTTGACGTCGTTGATGCAGAAAACGCAGTTGCTGGTGATACAGCCACAGGCGCAACAAAAGAAGTGATCACGCAAACGGGCTTAAAAGTTCGCACCCCCCTCTTCGTCAAAGTAGGCGATCGCATCAAGGTCAACACAGACTCAAAAGAGTACATCACGCGCGTCTGATTGATTTCCAATCAATACCTGATTAATTGAAAAATCTTAAGGGGTTCTCTTGTTGAGAATCCCTTTTTTAATTCTTGGTTGCGTACCACTACGCGAATATGTTATGATGGCTGTATTCCGTTATGTCAATTTTTCGTATCAGGAGGAAAATTCTTATGACTTTTAGTTTGAAAGGAAGGAAACCCTTCGTCGTGATTTTTGTTGTTGCAATTGCATTGCTCACAACGGCCGTATCTACCTCCGCTGCACCCGCCACCCACGATGAATACGCAACCCACGTTGTCCAATATGGAGAATATCTAGGGGGAATTGCCCATCATTATGATGTGAGTGTCCAGGACATACTCGATGCAAACCCACACGTCCATAATCCCAATCTCATCTATTATGGCACCGTTTTGCTTATCCCCACTGGACACACGGCCGTTATCGCCCCACCTGTCCAGCATTGTCGCTACCATCACTACGTTCGTTATGGTGAAAATTTATCGAGCATTGCCCACTGGTATGGCACCAATCCATATTACATCGCTGAAGCCAACCACATCTACAATCTCAACCACATTTACAGTGGTCAATATCTCTGTATTCCTTAGCTAACTGTTAAAAACCACGAAATAAACGAGAGAGGTCTTGAATAATCAAGACCTCTCAATCCTCCCCGCTACTCTTGTTCCGCAATATAATTGCGAACCTCGGTCTCCAACATATCTAGTGGCAAACTACCTTGTCCAATCACCACATTATGAAACGCTTTAATATCAAACTGATCCCCTAATTGGGCTTCGGCTTCTTGCCTCAAATCTAGCATTTTAATCATGCCAACCTTATACGCTGTTGATTGACCAGGCCAAACGATATATCGCGCAATTTGCCCTTGTACCATTCTTTGCGGCAACCCTGTTTCTTCAACCATAAAATCTACAGCTTCATTAAAAGTCCATCCTTTAGTATGTATCCCCGTATCCACCACAAGACGCGCTGCTCGAAACGCTTCTGCCTGCAATCGACCTAAATCACCATAGGGATCGTCTTCGTAAAATCCTAATTCAGAAGCTAAATATTCGGCATACAGTGCCCAGCCCTCGACATACCCTGTAAAGCTAACGCCCTTACGAAATGAGGGTAAATTGGGAAGCTCCTGCATGATGGCCAATTGGAAGTGATGCCCTGGAATGGCCTCATGGTAGGCCAAAGTCGGCATCGCAAATCTCGCTTCAGTGCCAAAAGCGGATGCATAAAAAGCACCCGGACGTGAGCCATCAACCGAGGGTCGCACGTAATATCCACCATTTTGAACCCCAATCACAACAACATCAGCTTTGGGCGTTAAGTCAAAAACATCCCCAACATTTTCTTCGGCATGCTCAATTATGGCCTCATACTCTTCAATAATGGCGTCCCCAGTAAGGGTGCCGCTTTCTTGCACAACACGCCCGTATAAAATCGACAAATTCCCATTTTCGGGATAACCCAGCTCATCAAAGATTTCTCGCATTTCAGCTTGAATCCGTTCTAATTCGGCGAGGCCTAAATCATGAATCTCATCTGCGGATAAGCTGGTTGTTGTGTGATGCTGAAGCGTGTAATTGTAATACGCTTCCCCATCAGGCAGTTTCCAAACCCCATCATCTGTCGTGGCTTTCTTTTCTAACTCAACGAGATACGCTTCAAGCTCTTCATAGGCTGGGATAACAGATGCCTCAATTGCCTCAGCCGCCTGCTCCCGCAAAACCTCCTTCTCCTCATCTGAGAGGCCTTCAACCTCGTTTAGTTTTTCGCTAAAAGCAGAATAGTATGACGTAGACCGAGCAGAGGCATTGGCTACCTGCCGAATAGCAGGAAGTGTCCATTGGAACACGAATTTAGGGGGAATGACCTCCATCTCTTCACGAATCGCCAACCCTTCGAGAAGCTGGTCAAATTTTGTATCGACTTGGTTCAACCGAGTGATGTAATCTTCAGCCTCTTGGCGTGAGGTCACCGGTTGCAAATCGGTAAAGAAGAATTCGGTTTGGGAGTTGACACTCGTAATAAAGAATGTAACCGGGTAATTGTGGTACATAAATTCATGTCGATTTACCCGATCTTCTAAAAAATATTTGTAAAAATCATAAGAAAGCTGCTGTTCATGTGAAAGTGCTTCGCGATCAAATTCTAGGAGCTGCTCAAGGACGGATTTTTCAAGTGCCTGAGTTTCGCGAATGTAGGTATCCGAAATATTTGTAAGCTCTGCTTGTTGAATGCCAAAGGCCTCATCTAAACCTGCTTCGGTTAAGAGCTCAGGGTCACGCAATAAAAGAGCATTGTAGGATTCTTCGAAAAAGTCATCGATGGATTCATACTCAACTCCCTCAATAACGGCCGTTTCACCGGTCTCCTGCTCACTTGATAAAACGGCCGTTTCACTTTCATCCCCCCCTTCTTGAACAGTCGATTGCCCTCCGCTTTCCGTTGCAGACTCGCAACCAATTAAAAGCAATGCCATCAACAATATCCAAGAAACATTTTTAAAGAACCGCATCATCATTTCCTTTTGCTATGAAGAATCTAAAATGACAGGTCGAAAAACCTTTTATGACCCTATATTGACCCCGAATATACACAAAACAGTAATTTTTAAGCGAAATAGGAATTTTTCAAGATGCAGGAAACAAAAACGCGATTCTGTTGGCTAGGCAACAGAAT
>JANQSK010001211.1 GCA_028284105.1 Anaerolineae bacterium | reverse complement strand
ATCCCCCAATCAAACCATTACGAATGAAGTTTTATTCCAAAAGGTTTGGGGATATCCAGAATCATTTGATGCGAATTATGTGCGGATTTACACGAGTTCGTTGCGCCGGAAAATTGAACCTAATCCCAAAAATCCTGTTTATATCATTACGGATAGAGGGCAAGGGTATCGATTTATTACGCATGAAATGTCAGAAAGTATATTGAAATAGTCGCTTTACACGTTTAATCATTTTTTAGGGTTCGTATCAGCGAATCGACGTCCCCTTTAATTAATTCTAGCAATCGAATATATTCTGCGCGTTCTTCTCTCGTATTACCAGTGGTCTCGAATTTGGCGAGATGCGTCCGTATAAACCTGAGATAATCGAGGTTTGTTCTTTGCTGATTGTTTGGAGTGGTGGGTTCTTGATTTTCCCCCTCCCCTATTGAGGATAACGGCCGTATTTCCTCAACCTCTGCTTCAAACTCTGTGTATTCTGGTTCTGATACCTGGGGTGGGGGAGGTTGGCGCATCTGTTTGATGGCTTGAGCCACTGTTGAGGTTGGATTTTCTTTTAAGAATCGAGCAATCTTTACTTCTTCAGCATCAGAGATAGCCCCTGCTGTCATCTCACGAGACAAAGCACGCTGTTGCGAATTGCTCAATCCTTGGTAAATGCGAGTTTCCCGTTCTGACATCTGGCCAGTGCGAATATTATCTTGAAGTTCTTGATCTAACTTCAAGACGCTCACCAACTGAGAGACTCGTTGCCGAGACATCCCTAATCGTTCACCCACTTTTGACCATGTGATCGTTTTTCCCCAAGGCTCTTTGGATTGAATGTTTTCAGCTTTTGCAGTCGCCAACTCTTCTTCCATCAGCTTCTTCAGCCGTGTGAGTCCAATTGCTCGATCTACGTCATTTAGATCTTCACGCTGCATATTTTCAACAAGCTGACGAACAAAGCGGGTAACTTCGTCATAGTTCCGCCGTCTCACAATGGCTGGAATCGTATCGAGGCCTGCTAGCTGAGCAGCACGCCAGCGGCGTTCCCCATGCACAATGACATATTGTCCTGGCGCCACTTCAGTGACTTCAATCGGTTGAATGACGCCATCTTGCTTAATGCTATCACTTAGATCTTTGAGTGAATCGTCAACAAATGTTTGACGTGGTTGGAGACGATCTGGTTGAATGGCATCCACTTTGAGCGCCAAGAGCTGTAGACCAGCAGATTGCTCAATGTCATCAGTAGAAGAGAATAGCGAAGCTAAATCTCCACTTTTGGGACGGACGGGCTGGGCTAAATTAACCTTAGGTCTTTTTTTCTTTGGCATGGACTAGCTCCCCAAAACCAACTGTTTTGCAATCTCTTGATAGGCTTGAGCACCTTGGGTTTCTGGTGCATAGCTAATGATGCTTTCTCCTGCTACGGCACTTTCAGCAAAACGAACAGAGCGGCGAATGATGGGCTCAAAAATCTTAATGTCAGAACCATACTGCTGCACGATAGCTTCAAGGATATCTTTAGTGAGTGTGGTTCGCGTGTCAGCCATCGTCAGCATAATGCCATCAACTTGGAGAGTCGGATTGAGTTTCTTTGTTCGAACGGTCTCAATACTCGACATGATCATCGAAGCACCCCGAGCGGCAAGGTATTCGGTCTGAATGGGGATAATCACCCCTGTAGCAGCAGTTAACGCATTGATAACAAGTAACCCAAGGGAAGGGTTGCAATCGATGAGGATATAGTCGTAATAAGGTTTTATGTTTTCAAAGATGGTCGATAGGACGCGCTCTCGACTCAGGGTGTTCATCAGGGAAAGCTCAACCAAACTTAGTTCAGGTTGAGAAGGTAGAATGTGGAATCCTTCATCTGTTTCATAGACAGCACTCATCGTATCGTACGGTTGCCCATCCATTTCAGCTTTGAATATGTCGTAGAGTGTTGGATGGACATGTTCTGGATCAATACCGCAATGCTGTGTAAGGTTGCCTTGAGCATCTAGATCAACCGCTAATACGCGCTGCCCAATTTTTGCAATGGAGGCTGCTAGATTGATGGTCGTGGTTGTTTTACCCACGCCCCCTTTTTGCATGGCAACCGCAAGGATTCGTGTCATGAGTTTTCTCCTCAGATGAGCTGTTAGCGTTTGGTATTGTTGCTAAAAGCCTTCTACCTGGCTCCGAATGGTCTCGTTTGATATCACAAATAGAATTGATTTTAGCCATGAATTCAAACGAATATCCTGATCTTTTGTAAGACTTCGTTACCATATCACGAAGGTAATTTAGCGTCAACGAACTGTCAACCGCGGTTGACAGTTCTCAATAGGATGTTGAAGCATAAACTGTGATTCTTATTTTAAAATCGTAACTTCGGCTAGAACTGTCCCACTATTTGGGACACATAACGGCCGTTTCCTTTTTGACGTCAGGTGTGCTTTTTGCTATGGTCTGAGCATAAGTAAGGATGGAATTTTATGAGCAATATTGTTTCATATAATGATTACGAAGTACGTCGTGTTTGGGTTGAAGACAAACACGGAAACGGCCGTTGGTATTTTGCTGTTGTGGATGTCATTGAGATTCTCACAGAAAGTAAAAAAGTGCGTCAATATTGGCTAAACATGAAAAAACGTTCCCTCAAGAAAGAGGGTGTTGATCTTCAAGAAAACTGTATTCGTGTTCGGCTCAAACATCGCAATAATCGATCCTATGAATACGATTGTGCTGATGTTGAATGGCTCTTTCGAATTATTCAATCGATTCCTTCCCCAAAAGCAGAACCTTTCAAACAATGGCTAGCTGAATCTGGTCGCCAACGTCTTGAAGAAGAGAATGATCCTGATTTGACGCTCAAACGGATGCGTCAATCCTATTTGGATAAAGGATATTCAAAAGAATGGGTTGAATCTCGCATTCAAGGGATTGTCACTCGTAATGAACTGACCGATGAATGGAAACAAAGAGGTGTGGAGCCTAGGAAGTTTGGCTTTTTAACCTCAGAGATTTCGAAGGGAACGTTTAATGTCAAGGTGGGTGAGCATAAAACATTTAAAGGCCTCAAGAAGCGAGACAATCTTCGGGATCATATGACCCGATTAGAACTGCTCTTTACGATGCTGGGTGAAGAAGCCACGGCCGAAATTGCCCGTAATGATGATGCCCAAGGGTTTGGTGAAAATCTGGATGCAGCTAAAAAAGGTGGAAAGGTGGCAGGGGATGCCCGCCGTCTTTTAGAAGCTCAAACGGGTAAACCTGTGCTCAGCTCAAAGAACTTCTTAGATGTTGGGAAGGAACAGCCATTATTAGATGATGGGGATGATGACGTGCCGTTTTAGGAGAAATCAAATTTCTTTTTGTGATTTAATTACTGGCGTTACGCATCTCATACTGAGGGTCATTTCGAACAAAGCGAAGGAAGCCCCTTTCAACGAAAGAACATGACTCGCGAAGTTGAGAAATCGCTGTGACCTGAGCAAAGAAATGGGTTA
>JANQSK010001202.1 GCA_028284105.1 Anaerolineae bacterium | reverse complement strand
CTAGAAACGGCCGTTTCCCATCTCAATGAAGACGAAGAATCCGCTCGTTATGTCAAATTGGCGTCCGAGACTGCACGCCATAGTTTAACGGAAGCGCGCCGTGTGGTAGACGATTTACGCCCTGAGCCGCTTGAAAAGACCACCTCGTTGCCCGATGCTATTGCGCAAGTTGCAGAACGCTGGCAACAAGAAAGCGATACGGCCGTTTCTTTACAGGTAACCGGACAACCGATCCCGCTCAACGGCAAAATGGATGTGGCCCTGCTGCGCGCCACACAGGAGTCGCTGGCGAATGTGCGTAAGCATGCTCAAGCAACGGCCGTTCAGATTACACTTTCCTACATGGGAGATGTGGTGATTTTAGATGTGCAGGATGACGGCGTTGGGATTCAAGATGGCTCTGTAGAATCGGCTGAATCAATGGCCGGGGGATATGGATTAGAGGCAATGCGAGAGCGAGTTGAAGCGTTAGGTGGCTCAGTTGAGCTTGAAAGCGATGAAGGGGACGGGACAACATTGATGGTTTCGCTTCCAGTGGAGAATGGTGTACATGAGTGAAAAAGTGACCTTATTGATTGTGGATGATCATCCTGTGGTTCGTGAAGGGCTTGCAGGCATGCTGTCAGGTCAAGAAGATTTTGATGTGCTGGCCCAAGCGAGTGACGGCGCCGAAGCGATGACGCTTCATGAAAAGTTGAGTCCGGATGTGACGTTGATGGATTTGCGAATGCCTGGCACAGATGGCGTGACTGCCATTCAAGCCATTCGAGAAAAACGGCCGTCTGCCAACATTCTTGTGCTGACCACCTACGACAGCGATGCTGACATTGTTCGTGCGATCGAAGCTGGCGCAACAGGATACCTTCTCAAAGACACTCCTCGTGAAGAACTGTTCCGCGCTATTCGTTCTGCAGCTCGGGGAGAGTCTGTGCTGGCTCCTGCCGTCGCGGCTCGTCTTATGACCCGTATGCGTGCCCCTGCTGAAGAGAATCTAAGCGCTCGTGAAATTGAAGTGCTGCAATTGGTTGCCAAAGGGAACAGCAATCGTGAAATTGGCAAAGCACTCCACATTAGCACGGCAACAGTTAAAACGCACCTCATTCATATTTTTGACAAGCTTGGTGTCGCTGACCGCACAGCTGCCGTCACCGTTGCGCTAGAGCGACGCATCATTACACTTTCGTAATAGGCAAATGCGATTGATCTGTTTATAAATGGGGCATGATGCCCCATCACATTGCCCTCATTGAGGATGACACGGCCGTTGCAACCAGCCTCCGCTCAGGTCTCGAGCAGGAGGGGTATCAGGTGTCATGGTTTAAAAACGGCCGTTCTGGTATCCAATCTCTGCTCAACCATCCCCCACACTTACTGATTTTAGATATTCGTCTGCCCGATATGTCAGGGTTTGATATTTGTCGTGAGCTGCGGCAAAACAAATTTATGCCGCCTATCTTGATGCTAACCGCGCGGCAGGATGAACTGGATAAAGTGCTTGGCTTAGAAATCGGGGCGGATGACTATATGACCAAGCCGTTTGGACTACGGGAACTGCTTGCCCGAATCCGAGCCCACATTCGGCGCGCCTATGGTGATTTGGCCCAATCAGATGGAACGCAACTGATTGAAGTAGGGGATTTGCTGATTAATCTAGATGCGGCATTGGTTCAACGTGGCAATGAGTCGCTTAATTTGACCCCAACTGAGTATCGGCTTTTGGTCTATCTCACCCGACACAAAGGGCAGGCAATGAGTCGGCGTCAGCTTTTGCTGGATGTTTGGGATGATGCAGGTGAGGTGGAAAACGAACAAACAGTCAATGTGCATATTCGCAGACTGCGCGAAAAGGTGGAACTCAATCCAAGCAAACCGTCTTTAATTTTAACGGTTCCAGGGATTGGGTATCGCTTGGTGGCGTGACGAGGCTGTAATCGCAGATTACGGAGTTGTTATTTGTTTGGAATAGGGCTGAAATTTACGGCCGTTATTCTCCAAACAGTTAACAAATCCGATGAGTGGAATTATGAAAGCTTAAAAATAAATTCCTGATAAATATTCTATTAAGTGAGGATTCCTAAGAAGCCTTTAATTCATTATTCCATCTTCATCTCTTTGATTAGGAGTTTATGATGAGTAAAAAGTTAATTGGTCTTGTGGCAATCATTGCCATGGGGATTGGTGCAGCGACCGTAATATTGATGCAGTCCAGCTTCCAAGCAGAGCCAGCGTCGGCATCAGAGCGAGGTCAATCTGGTGAGCGCGAAATGATCATCGCCGTTGAAGAAGTCATTAACGGAGAGCGAACGGCCGGTGAAGTGCGCGTTTCATTTGAAGACCCAGCCAACTTGCCAAACCGTCCAGAAGATGCTGGCGGTGTATACGTCTCACACGGCAACAATGATATTACCGTTGGGACAGGGTCAATCGAAGTAGAAGTCGGTGTGGAAATCGTCAATGATGAAGAGCCTGTGACGGTGGTGAATGCCAACTACTCGGGTCCAGAAGAGACTGTGACATTTAACGAAAACACGATGTTCTATAAGGACACAACGCTACGTCCTGAAATCACAACCGCAGATATTGAAGCAGGGGCGATTACGGTCACTCGGTCAGTTGAAGCTGGGTCAGCGGATGACATCGCTGAAAATATGATGATTCGCATCTGGGGTCATCAAGAAGATGGACAACTCATTGCGGATGTGGTTGTCTACGAAGAAATTCGATAAGTAAACAAATTTTGTAGGTTGTTGAGTTGGTTGATTTGTTTCAATTCGACGCCTAGGTAAACCAATTGACCCTCAACCTACAAAATTAAAGAGCATGATGAGAATTCCTAACACGCTTCGCTGGCGACTTCCTGCTAGCTACGGTGCCATCGCTTTAATTGCTACCCTAAGTCTAGGGGGCATTTTGCTTTTTGCACTTGACCGATATTATGCGCTTCAGGAAAGACAATATCTGTTGAGTAATGCACAAGCATTCGGCTCCATTATTGAATCGTATAGTCAAGCTGATTTAGAAAGCACGCTTTTTCAAACACAAGTCGCTTCCCTCGCCTCGTTGATTCAAGCTCAAATTCAGATTTTTGATGAGAATGGCGACTTGCTGGCTGATTCTGGTTTGCCCACTGAAAACGATATCTCAACAACGCTTTCATTGCGGGTGGAAGGGGATGGGGCTGCTCAGGAATTCCGCCAAACAACCCAAGGTGATCCTGCCAATCAACAGATCACGTCCTCTATGGCTGTTGAAGAGGGGCTGACGCGTGTTGAAACGATAACGACGATTCAGCAGACGGGCCTCAATGATTTTGTGACCCCACTTTCTATTTTAGAAACGCCTTACAGCTTTGGATTGGGCGTTAGCGATCCCAATATTCGTTCTAATCAGGTGTTTGTGTATCAGGTTGTGACGCTGCGAGGAGAGTCTGTTGGGTCGATCCGACTGTCTCAAGGACCTGCTTTTGGACGAGCCATTTTGATCACTGTGGCATGGGGTGTTGGCTTAGCGGGTTTAATTGCGGTTATCTTAGCCACGTTGGTTGGTTTTTGGGTGAGTCGGCGTATCAGTGAGCCGCTCGCACATCTGGCAGATGTATCCAATCAAATGGCGTCAGGAAATTTAGCGGCGCGGGCAGACGTTCTAAGACAAGATGAGATTGGGGAACTTGCCACAGCGTTTAATGGGATGTCTGATCAGCTTTCAGGGATGATCGCAACATTGCGGCACTTTGTGGCTGATGCAGCTCATGAGTTGCGAACACCGTTGACCGCTTTGAGAACGAACTTAGATTTGGCTGCCTCAACAGAAGACAACGGCCGTTATCTTCAAGCTGCCCAATCCCAGCTTAACCGAATGCAGTCGCTTACAGATGATTTGCTTCAGCTATCGCGCTTAGAGAATGAACTAGCGGTGCTTGAAAAACGGCCGTTTAATCTTCGAACGACCCTAGCTAATCAAATCGAACGATATGCTGCCCAAGCCGAACAGGCAGAGATTCATTTTGAGCCACGCCTGCCCGAAACGGCCGTTTGGGTTGAAGGGGATGAGACCGCCTTAATTCGAGCCTTTGATAACTTGATGGACAATAGCTTTAAGTTCACCCCAGTTGGTGGACAGGTTTGCCTATCATTGACAGTCGATGAAAAAACGGCCGTACTGTCTGTTAAAGATACGGGCATCGGGCTTGGTGCAGACAGCGAGCGGCTCTTTTCCCGTTTTTATCGAGGCTTAAATGCGTCTGACTATCCTGGGAGTGGATTAG
>JANQSK010001195.1 GCA_028284105.1 Anaerolineae bacterium | reverse complement strand
CCACTAATAGAAGCTTGCCATCATTTTGTATCACCACATCACGCATGACATCAACACTCAGATCATAATCAAAACTAAAAACCCCTAATTCCCCAAAGTCACTATCACGCGTGCCGTCTGAATTAAGACGGACGACCATGAGGCTTTGGTGTGACACATTCCCTTGATCCGTATTTGTTACTTCTTGATAGATGCCAACAACAACAATCTTGCCATCTGGTTGAATAATGAGATTTAGGACATGCAGAAAATCCAGGTCATTGTAGTGGGTTGGGTCAAGACTATTGTCTACTGTGCCATCTTCATTCAACCGTACAATGCTGTCTCTTCCTGCAGCAACTATTTTTTTGTCCTCTTGGATGGCCATGGCTGCTGCTAGGTTAATTGTATAGTCCACATAACCGACTTCGTTAAATGAAGTATCTATTTCACCATTTGGTAAATATCTGGCAATAATGCGTGAGAAGTTTGTGACGACTATTTTGCCATCAGATTGAATGGCAAGATTGAAGAATTCGCCAGCTGCTGGGATGTCCTCTTCACCAGTCACAATACCATTTTCACCAAATGTTTTATCTAAATCGCCATTTGGTTCATATCGGAGAATAAGTGGTTCAAATTGCCCTTGAGGATTTCTCGTTTCTCCGACGACGAGGATTTTCCCATCTGGCTGGATTGTCATTCGACGCCCGAATGCTTCAAGTTGAACGTTTGTGATGACGATGCCACCTTCTCCAAATGAATTATCAAGGGTGCCATCTTCATTAAAACGCAACACGGTGACGGTATGATCCGGCTGTGTCAGTCCAATCTGGGTACCAGAAACAACAATTTTGCCATCGGCCTGTAGTTCAACATCGATGGGAACCATATATTTTTCGAGTTCAGTGATGACGATGCCATTTCCCCCAAATGTGGGATCAAAATCGTCTGCATTGGCAAGCGCCAAAAGTGAATGGCCCAATGTGGCAACTATGAATAGAGCGGGTACTAAAAGATGAAGCGATTTTATTTTCATATGGCTAGATTGGCTTTTACATTTCCCATTACTTATTTGAATTTGGGTAGTTTAAACGATTTTGGTGAAAAACGGCCGTTTTCATCTTGACAATTAAACTAATTAAATTACAATTTGTTCTGAATCGAACAATATGGAGGCGAACAAATGGGAAGCAAATATGAAGGATCAGCCGAAGACGTCTTAGCGCTTGATACATACGTCAAATTTGTTCGCGCATTAGACTCTGTAAAAAACCGAATTGGTGCCAAAAACACCGTTGGCGATCTCTCAGGCGCTCAGTTTGGCACATTAGAAATGCTCTATCATCTCGGCCCTCTGAATCAGAAAGATATTGGTGCTAAATTGCTGATGAGCAAAAGCAATATGGTGACGGTGATTGATAAGCTTGAAAAGAAAGAATTTGTCAAACGGCAGCGCAGTGTTGAAGATCGGCGCGTCATTTTTGTCCACCTTACCGACAAAGGCAAAGCGCAATTAGAAGCTGTCTTGCCCGTCCATGTGGCTGCGATATCTGAAGAGATGAATCGTCTAACACCCGAAGAACAAAGAGAGTTTGGACGACTTTGCCGAAAACTAGGGCGCGGAAACTAAATTTTTTAACGACTAAGGAACATGATGCCTTATCATTGTGTTCCATTTTTTATCGCTAATTGGTTCGATTAAGAACGGTGTTTTAGAGAACTAATTGAAAGGGTTTTGATGATGAACTTACGTAACTTAACTATCTTACTTGGAAGCACCACAACTGTTTTAGCAGCGACAATCATTTCTCCTTCATTGCCAGGTATGGCTGATGCTTTTTCAGATGTTCCCAATGTTGACCTGCTTGTTCCTTTGGCTTTGACGATGCCAGCTTTGTTTATTGCTGTTGGCGCACTATTCGCAGGCTATTTGCTCGATAAAATCGGCCGTCGACCTGTACTGATTGTATCGCTCATTCTGTACGGGGTTTTTGGCACGGTTGGATTTTTTCTTGATTCATTGATAGGTATCTTGATAAGTCGAGCCATATTGGGTCTTGCCGTGGCAGGCATTATGAGCGGCTTTACAACCCTCATTCTTGACTATTTTGAAGGGGACGAACTCAATAAATTTTTAGGTTGGCAAGGTGCCTTCATCGGTTTAGGCGGGATGGTGTTCCTATTGGCTGCGGGCATATTGGCAGATGTGGGCTGGAAATTCCCATTCCTTGTCCATCTATTTGCGTTACTTATCCTCCCAGGGGTGTTCATTTCAATTGTAGAACCAGAAAAATTGCCTAATGCTTCTGAAAGTCGTGCTGTTGATGCTGGCAAATTGCCTTGGCGTCAGGTTGCCCCTATTTATATGATTGCATTGGTCGGAATGATTATCTTTTTTGTCTTTCCAGTTCAAATACCATTTTATTTAGCTGAGAATCCGGAAATTACAGGAAGTCAGGTTGGGCTAGCGCTGTCTCTAAATACATTAAGTTCAGTTATAGCGGCATTACTTTATCAGCGCATCAAAGCCCGATTCTCTTTTCAATTTATCGTGGGCCTTATCTTTATCTTTTTTGCTTTAAATCATTTTATTGTCTCACTATCCCCAAGTTACTCAATAGTCGTAACGGGATTGTTGGTTGGCGGCTTGGGAATCGGCCTGTTTCCACCTAATAATAGTGGCTGGCTTGCAACGGTGACCCAACCCCAGATTCGTGGGAAAGCTGTTGGTGGAATGACCAGTCTTACTTTTCTTGGGCAGTTTCTGTCGCCGATCGTGACGCAACCAATAATTGAAAGGGTTGGTTTGGCCGATACATTTACTTTGTTGGCGATTGTGACATTATTGATAGGGCTTTTGTTTTTTACGGTTTTTAGAATGAAACGGCCGTTTTATTCTGAGCCTCTTCCGATTGAGCAAGCAAGACCCTAGCATTCGATAAGAAAAACTCGTCAATTTCGCTGTTGTGATTTAAAAAAGCTTACTAAATAAATGGCACCAGCGGCAACGAAACTCAGAAAAAACAAGTCAGGTACCAAACTTGGACCATAAAAAAGGAAACACAATGCAAAAATTAATGGCAATCTTTGCTCATCCAGATGATGAAGGGGCTATGGGTGGCACATTAGCCCACTATGCCCGAAACAATACTGAAGTGACATTGGTGTGTGCTACGCGCGGTGAAGTGGGTGAAATTAGCGATCCTGCGTTAGCGACTCCAGAAACATTGGGTGAGGTTCGTCAACAAGAGCTTGAACGAGCGTGTGAAGTTTTAGGCATTCAGAATTTGGAATTTTTAGATCGGCGTGATTCGGGCATGGACGGAACACCTGAAAATGAAGATCCCCGCGCTTTAGTACAAGCAGATCCAAATGATGTAAAAGGGCAGCTTGTCGGGTTGATGCGTCAGTATAAACCAGATATTGTTGTTACATTTGAACCCTTTGGCTGGTATGGTCATCCCGACCATATTTATATGAGCAAATGGGCAACCGAAGCGTATGAGTTAGTAGGTGACGCCGAGCAATTCCCTGAAAGTGGGGCTCCTTGGCAGCCAAAACGACTGTACCATTCAGTGATTCCTTTTAGTTCATTCCGTGAAATGATTCAGCAAGCTATTGATGCGGGACTGATTGAGGGGGATGGGTTTTCTGTGGATATTCCTGAAGAGCGGCAACTGCAAACAGAAGCGGCCGTGACGCATGTTATCGATATTGATGCCCAATTTGATCGCAAACAAGATAGCATGATGGAGCATAAAACCCAGTTTGGTGAAGACAATATGTTCCGTAAAATCCCACGCGACATGATGAAAAAGATGTCTGGGCACGAGCATTTTATCCAGGTGTCCCCAACTCCAGAAGATGGATTGTCTCAAAATCGACTAACTGATTTGTTCTCTTGATCATGGTTGGATAAAAAAACATTAATGGCTTGAAACAAAGCGATTAGTGGCAGTAGAAGTACAGAAATAAAAACACCTCATTGTGACAAAATCGCAATGAGGTGTTTACATTTAAATAGAAGTTGCTTTTTACTCTAACAAAACACCTGCGATTGAAACCAAAGATTCATCAGCTGCATCGGCTGAGCATTGGTCGTAGGCGACTTGGACGCCTTCTGTAGCACCCAGATAACGAAGCATAAGGTAGATAGGGGAGAAGCCGCACACTTTGTTGGCATTTTGGATACCGGCAATTTGGCTGTAGAAGCTGGCCTCATCCCCTTGAACAATAGCACGAACAAGAAAATCATCCGTTTCGCGTAGCTCACTACGACGTTGTTCTGTCATGGTGTAGCTGTCGCCGAACTCGGGTCCAACGTGGGCAAAATCAACGGAGGCAACGGCCAATACTTTACGACTACCGGTTTCTTTTTTGAGAATGTCAATGGCAGTCATCAATTGAGGATCCTCACTGGGGTGTGTGTCCGTCTGCACAAACTCATGGAAGGAGCCAATTAAAATTGGAAGCATTGGCTTAGGGTCTACGCCAGCTTCATGATAGATGTGATGTAACCATACGGCCGTTAATTCAATGGAATGCTCTTTTTGATGATGAATCTCTTCTGCAAAGGCGGCTTCTGCTCCAATGCCTTCTACCAACTTATCAATCAATTCTGGGTCAGTCGATAATACGCCATAAGGAGTCGCATAAGGTAA
>JANQSK010001164.1 GCA_028284105.1 Anaerolineae bacterium | reverse complement strand
TTGGCAAGCCCGTTGAACCTGATGTGAAACTGACGGCAGCTAAGTCGTCAGGACCCACGGTAACCGCTGGTGGTGTGTCAGGGCAATGGGATAAGAAGCCATCGAACATAACCGTTTCTAGATCAGGCAAAATTATAGGTGCAATACGGCCGTGTTTTGAAAATATGTCAGCCACTGACTCAGGCAAGGTGCCCGCTTCTTCGATTTGGATGAGCCCTTGAGGTTGGGCCACTTCAATGTATCGTTGGAGCCGTTCTGGCGGATAGGCTGGATCTAAAATAGTAAATGCCGCCCCTGATTTCAATATCCCCATTAAGGCCCAAACGAGGGATGCGCTTCGATGGGCGTAGACAGCCACAATGTCTTCGTTCTTGATTCCCTGTGTAATGAGGTGATGGGCAAGTTGATTGCTCTGTTTTTCAAGCTGAGCGTAGGTCCAAAATGTGTCTTCATCAGAAACGGCCGTTTTGTTTGGGTGTTGCTGGGCTTGGATCGTTAATCTTTCGTGGACACCACCAAACCATTCATCAGAAAGCGGTGCTGTTGGGTCAGGCAACCGTGATTCAGTTAGCGATGTTTGGAGGGAGAAGTTAGAAAGTGATTGTTTAGGTGTTTTTGCAATCTGCTCCAAAAGAGCAGCAAATTGAGCCATCATTTCCTTAATGCGGGTCTTTTTAAATAAATCTTTGTTGTAGACCCACCGAAGAAGAACCTCATCATTATGTTCACGAACATAAAGCGTCATATCAAATTTGGCGCTTAGTTCAGGTTCTTTGTTTTGGGTTGTTGTGATGTTGGGAAGATGTAAGCCAGAATCGTTCACCATGAACATGTTGAAATAAACTTGGAAAACAGGAGTGTGGCTTAAATTGCGCTCAATCTTGAGCATTTCAATAACTTGCTCAAATGGAATATCTTGGTTGGCGTAAGCGTCTAATGTGGTGTTGCGGACCTGTTCAAGTAAGTCGAGAAAGTTATCTTGAGGAGCTATAGTTGAGCGTAAAGCAAGGGAGTTAATAAAAAAGCCAATCAACTTTTCAATATCAAATCGATTTCGCCCTGCAATAGGGATACCAACAACAACCTCTTCTTGATTACTCAAGCGAGACATCAGCAGTTTGAAGGTGCTGAGCAGGAGCATAAAGAGGGTCGTATTGGTTTGTGAATTAAGCTGACGTAATTTTGCGACGAGTTCTTCGGGCAGCGGATAGGTCACAGCATCCCCGTTGAACGTTTGCATAGACGGCCGTATTTTGTCCGTTGGGAGTTCAAGTAGGCTGGGGGCATCACCCAATTGTTTCTGCCAATAGTTGAGCTGGGAAGCGAACTTATTGGTCGTAAAGGCATCATGCTGCCAAGCCGCAAAGTCCCCATATTGAATGGGGAGAGCGGGCAAATCGTGGGATTTGCCTTCTGATTTAGCTTGGTAGATGGTCGAAAGCTCTTGGAAAAAGAGGCGAGAAGACCATCCATCCGAGATGATATGATGGAAGTTAATGAGCCAAATGAATTCTTCATCATCAAGCTTGAGCAATTCGGTGTAGAGCAGTGGGCCGATTTCAAGATCAAAACGGTAATCAACAACTTCCTGATACAGTTTTTTGACGGCAATGCCTTGATCTGCTTTTGAAAAATGGGACAGATCAATGACTGGGACAGGAATGCTGATTTCAGATGCGATGCGTTGAATGGGCTGTTCATTTTCAACATCAAAAGTAGTACGCAAAATCTCGTGACGGGCCACAATTTCATTGATACTTTCAGAGAAGCAGTCAATGTTTAACGCCCCTTCAATATGGAAGCGCATTGGGATGTTGTAAATAGGCGTCCCTGGTGTCATCTGATCTAAAAACCAGAGCCGGTTTTGAACCATCGAGACGGGGAGACTTTGCTCTCTTGAGGCTTGAGGAATGGTGTCAGAACGGCCGTTTTGCCCTGCGAGCAAGTTAAGAAGTTCTGATTTGTTGGCCTTCAGATCCTGAATAATCTCTGGTGTCATTGCCCCTTCGGGAGCGCGGAACTTGAGCTTGTCACCTTCGGCCCAAAGCTTGATATTTTTTAATTGAAGTGTTTGGAGTAGCTCCAATGTTGTCATAATTCGCCTTCTTCAAACAACATCTCAACTTGCTCTGGCAATGCGTCAAGCTGAGTTGGTTCTTCACTTTTGGCAAAATGGCTGATTGAATCGAGTAATTGACCCAACTGCTGGACCGTTGGATATTCAAACAGTTGCTTAACGGTCAGTTGGTGGCGGAAATGATTTTGAATTTGCGCCACCACTTTCATTGCTAAAAGTGAGTGCCCCCCGGCATCGAAAAAGTTGGATTCAATCCCAATGATTGGCATATTGAGACAGCTCGCCCAAATTTGGCATAGGGCTTTTTCGGTATCTG
>JANQSK010001157.1 GCA_028284105.1 Anaerolineae bacterium | reverse complement strand
GTCGGATTGTTGAGGAGCGGTTGATGGTGTTTAACGGCCGTTTATTCCAATTGCCTCCCGTCCAGCTTGAGACTGAAGGGATTGGCGTGATACGGCACGGAGTTGAGCTTGGCGAAGTGCGTAAAGGGAATTTTAAACCGTCGCATGGGCTAGCGATGATTTTGAATGGATCGAATGTAAATCAAGCTGTAGATTTTGAGTTTGATGATCCCAAGGTTCAAGCGTATTTGCGCGGTGAAACGATTGAACATGCTGGAGAAAATGGGTGGGTGCTCATTACAGTGAATGGTTTTGGATTGGGGTGGGGGAAGCGGGTAAACGGCCGTGTTAAAAACCACTACCCACGCGGGTTACGAATCGTTTAGGACAAAGGAAATAATTGGGGGAAAGCTTTCCGTTTATCGTCTAATTGCAGATTCATAATCTGCTCGAACCTGAGCGAGATGATCTTCCATTGATTTTTGAGCAATCTCTGGTTGTCGATTCTTAATGGCATTCAATATATTGCGGTGATGTTCTTGTGCAATCCATTGCCCGCCATCCGCCCGGAAAATCATGGAGCGCTGTTCTTGCAGGATATCAACAATTGAGTTGAGAATGGTTGGAACGAGCGAGTTCCCGCTAGCCGCCGCAATAACCATATGGAAACTGTTGTCTGCCGTCATAAACTTGTTGGGCACATTAAGATAGGCGTCCATCTGATCCACCAGCTTTTCCAACTGCTCAATCTGTTCATCTGTCGCAAACATAGCCGCTTTGGCGGTGATGGCCGGTTCAATAATTTCCCGAAGTTCAAGCAGACTTTCGACCCCATCCCCTTGACCAACGCGCATAGCAAGGCCTAAAGATCGGTGCAATGCATTGGAGGTGCCATCAGTGACAAACGTGCCTCGACCCGGATATACCTCGATCAACCCTCTCTGGCGTAGAGCTTTAACGGCTTCGCGAACGGCCGTTCTGGAAACACCAAACTGCTCTGCTAAAAGACGCTCAGGAGGAAGCCGATCCCCTGCGTTTAATTCGCCGTTTAAAACTTGTTGTTCAATTCGCTCAACTATTTGCTCATAGAGGCGACCTGCTCTGATGGGTTGAAACATTTGGAAAAACCTTTTCTAAAAATCAGCTAACAATGCTACTGGAAATCTTAGGTTTTGCACGCCAGCTATTGTAAAAAATTTAAGACAACGCTTTTATAAAGAATTGTTGGAAAAGTTGTCCTTTTATGCAGAATTCTGGTGCAAAATCACCTATTGCCCCTAAATAATTTCTAAAAAAATGATTAAGCCCAAAAGTAAGGCTAGATATATTTTTTTCGTCTGCTATAATATTACCACAAAAATTGGTATGATGTTTATACCAGTATGATGATTATACCATTGTACATTATTTCACAAACAAACTAAACCCCCATGAGTCCTACTTTCCCACTAGACTCATGACCACCTTTCCGGGAGTTTTCAATCTATCTCATGAAGACAGAAGAGACCTCCCGGAAGGCATTTTAGGAAAACGCTTAGAAAGAGAGCGTAGGAGTGAACCGTATGAAACATTTTGGAAAACATATCAGTCAACATGGCATTGAAAACCAAGGCATCAGAGAAGCAAAATCGGTACATTGGAATTTATCAGTCCCGCAACTTGTTGAAGCAGCTTTGTCCCGAGAAGAGGGGGTTTTAGCTCCTGAAGGACCGCTATTGGTGTCAACCGGAAAATACACAGGCCGTTCACCAAAAGACAAATACGTGGTGAAGGATGCGATGACAGAAGGTGATGTTTGGTGGGGCAGTATTAATCAGCCAACTACCCCTGAACGGTTCGCCACAATCAAAGAGCGCATGATGGCCTATATGGCTGACAAAGAGCTATTTGTTTTTGATGGGTATGCTGGGGCAGATGAAAAGTATCGGATGCCTGTCCGTGTTGTGACAGAATATGCTTGGCAAAGCCTCTTTGCACGGAATATGTTTATTCGAGAAGCAGATGGGAAGAAGTTAGAATCCCACACCCCTGAATTTACCGTGATTGATATGCCCAACTTCCACGCTATCCCAGAAGTTGATGGGACACGAAGTGAAACTTTCATTTTTGTAAACTTCACTGAGAAGATTGTTTTGATTGGGGGTACCCAATACGCTGGTGAAATTAAGAAGAGCGTCTTCTCCGCTTTGAACTACTATCTTCCAAAAGAAGGCGTTATGAGCATGCACTGTAGCGCAAACTATGGTGATTCACGGGATGATGCAGCGTTGTTCTTCGGCTTAAGCGGAACAGGTAAGACGACGTTGAGCAATGATCCAGAACGGCCGTTAATCGGTGATGATGAACACGGCTGGAGCGACAACGGTGTCTTTAATTATGAAGGCGGCTGCTACGCTAAAGTGATCAATCTCGACGCAGAGGGTGAACCAGAAATTTATGCCACGACGCGTAAATTTGGCACCATTATCGAAAACACGGTCTTTGATCCAGAAACACGTAAAATTGACTTCTTCGATGCTAAATATACCCAAAACACGCGTGCGGTATACCCAATCACCCACCTCACCAATGTTGATTTAGAGGGTCAAATGGGGCATCCCAAGAATATCGTCTTTTTGACTGCTGATGCATTTGGTGTGTTGCCTCCAATTAGCAAACTCACACGCGAACAAGCGATGTACTACTTCCTGAGTGGCTATACGGCCAAAGTTGCAGGCACTGAACGTGGTGTTACAGAGCCAGTTCCTGACTTTAGCGCTTGCTTTGGTGCGCCTTTCTTGCCGTTGCATCCTGGTGTTTACGCAAAACTACTTGGTGAAAAGATTGATGAGCATGACGCTCAGGTGTGGTTAGTGAATACAGGCTGGAGCGGTGGCCCTGCAGGTGTCTCAGACCGCATTAAGCTTCGCTACACGCGCCGCATGTTGACAGCCGCTTTGAGTGGAGAACTAGACAATGTTGCATTCTCTGAAGACCCATTCTTTGGGTTGGCCGTTCCAGCTGAGGTTGAAGAAGTGCCAACCCAAATCCTGATGCCACGAAATGCGTGGGCCGATCAAATGGCTTATGATGATCAAGCAACCAAACTCGTGGGTCTGTTTATGAATAATTTTAAAAACTTTGAATCAGGCGTAAAAGCAGAGGTGATTGCTGCTGGCCCAAAGATGGCTGAGCTGGCCTAGGTTTAGACTTAGCTGCCACAACAATTTGAATTTTATGAAGAGAATGGCTTCTGTCATTCTCTTTTTTTTCGTATTTATCTTCTATGAGAGAAATGCTGATTTTGCCTAAAATTCAGACCGTTTCGTGTAAGATAGCAACTCAAATAACGCGCTGATCCGCAACAAATTTTCTGTTTAAATTAAGCAAATTGAATATTGCCAAATAAACTGGTAAGTGAGGAGAAATTGTCATGATACAGCTACCTGAATCAGCTACCCGTGAGAGTGTTGATCGTGCTGCGTTGATAGAAAAAGTCGTTGGCGATTGCCCACCTGAAATTGGGCAAGAAGCGTATTTGTATTGTTCGGTTGCAAAAGGATATGCCGATCGCTATTCGGATATTGAGATCACTTTTTTAGTGGATGAGGTGCAGGATACGGCCGTTTATGAAAACTGGCTCCAATCAATCGGTGCAACTGTTGATCCGGCTACGATAGAATGGGGTGGCGGATACACGACCAAAAGTTGGATTGATGGCATTTTCATCGAAGCAGCTTGGCGTCCATTTGATGCGATTGGTGCCACGATTGAAAAAGTAATCAATGCAGAAACCATTTATCATTGGAAGCTTGTTGATGCGTGGCATATCTTTCATGCTGTACCGGTCATTGAATCGCCTCGTCTCACTGAATGGCAAACTAAATTGGCGCATTACCCGGTGAACTTCAAACCAAACTTATTCAAGACGCGATTCGTTATTTAGCAGAACCGCACTGGTATCCGCTGTCCTTGGCGCATGCTTATCCGCTGGCAAAACGGAACAATCCCATGAAGCTGGCTGGGGAATTGAGTTGGACGGTTGAACGGTTGTGCGAATCTTGTTTGCTGTCAATAAGCAGTGGGAACCCGACTATAAGTGGCTCAAATTCGAAGAAAAACGTCTGACGCAAAAACCAGACTACCTTGTTGAACGGGTCAATGAGGTGTTTATGCATCCTGATTTGGTCGAGCGGTATAAAATAAGCATCCAGCTATTGATTGATGCCCTGAGACTTATCCCAGAACTATTTGATGTGACGAAGGAAATTAATCATCTACAAGAAGCATTAGAACCTGAGAAGCTGATTATGAGAGCGGGTTGAGGTTTGTCGGATATCCAATAGATTTTAGGCGAAAACGGCCGTATTATAAGCATATGGAAAAATTACAAACAATCAGTGAAAACGTTGTTTTCAATAATCGATTCGAACAAGCCCTGCCAGCTGACCCTGTCGCGGTCAAAACGCCAAGGCAAGTCTTTCAATCTGGCTACTCACATGTGGAGCCAACACCAGTCGCCAACCCTAAACTTGTGGCGTGGTCACAGGAAGTGGCTGACCTGCTCGATTTTTCACCAGAATTTGTGCAAAGTGACAACTTTTTAGCTGCATTTTCGGGGGATGCTCTTCTCGATGGGATGTCCCCTTATGCGATGTGCTATGGAGGTCACCAGTTTGGCAATTGGGCGGGTCAGTTGGGAGACGGCCGTGCCATCAATTTGGGAGAATTGGTCAACGAAAAAGGGGAGCATTGGACGCTCCAGCTCAAAGGGGCTGGGTTGACACCCTATTCCCGAACAGCAGATGGATTAGCAGTATTACGCTCTTCGATTCGAGAATTTTTATGTAGTGAGGCGATGCATCATTTAG
>JANQSK010001146.1 GCA_028284105.1 Anaerolineae bacterium | reverse complement strand
CAGCTAAGCCAGGTGCTTGTTTGTAAAGATTTTCTCCAAATTTGGGGTAAGCTGTCTTGTGATGCTGTGCGAAGTGCAAAATCGCTCATGTATATCCTCCAATCAAAGGTTAAGTTCTGTTTATGTGATTAGAGGATACGTTTGCGAGGGTCATATATGACAGTGCTGGTCGTCATATGACTAGTCATGTCTTAGGGTGTGGCGAAGATTGCAAAGTGTTTCAAAATCAATATTGAAACACTTTGCTTTATTTTTTAACTTAAGTAGAGGCTTCTTTTTTATAAGAAATGCTCTTTTCTTCTGCTTGCTCTTCCATATCAATAATCAAGCGGACTGATCGGTCATAGGTGAAGTAGTTCCACACCCAATTGATGAAGACCTGAGTTCGATTTCGGAAGCCGAGCAGCGTGAGCAGATGTAAGCCAAGCCAGGCCAACCAAGCTAAAAAGCCGGTCAGTTGAATTTTGTTGTAAATCCACGCTACGGCGCGTCGACGACCAATCGTTGCCATCATACCGCGGTCATGATAGTCAAAGGGTTCGGGTGCTTTTCCATTTATACGAGCAAGAATATTGTTGGCAGCCAACACACCCTGCTGCTGAGCTACAGGGATAACCATCGGATATGGATTTCCTGTACTGTCTTCAAGGTAGGTCATATCGCCAACGGCAAATACATCGGGTCGATTGATGACTTCTGTGGAGGGGTGGATGGGTAAACGGCCGTTGCGTTCAAGCGGCACATCCAATAGTTCTGCCAGAGGGGAACCTTTTACACCTGTTGCCCAAATTAGCGTATAGGACGGAATCATCGTCCCATCTTTCAACGTCACAAAATCATGGCGTACTTCGGAAATTGAATTGCCAAATTTAACTTCAACCCCAAGAGATTCTAGCTGCTTTAAAGCTGAGTTCCGCAATTTATCAGGGTAAGGTGTTAATAACTTGTTGCCTAGCTCAAGTAAAATGACCTTGGCGGTTAAGGCGTGATGATGAAACTCGTGTTTGAGGACATGATTATATAGTTCGTAGACTGCACCAGCTGTCTCAATGCCCGTTGGGCCACCACCTACCACAACAATAGTCGTGAGTGCCTTTCGCTGTGCTTCATCCTTTTCCCAAGTCGCCTGCTCAAATCTTGAAAGGATATGATTTCGGATAGCCAATGCGTCTTCTAATGTGCGGAGTTCAAGCGCATGCTGTTTAAAATGATCATTTCCATAATAGGTAGGCGTGCTACCTGTCGCTAAGAGCAAATAATCATAAGTTTCGGTTTTTTCTTGTAAATCCGTTTTGACATGAATTGTTTTTTCTTCAACATTGATGTCAGTGACAGTGCCCATCAATGTTTTGATATTTTTACTTCGCTGAAAGATTGACCGCACAGGGTACGCAATCTCGCTTGGGTCAAGCGCGCTTGTTGCCACCTGGTAAAGTAGGGGGGTAAAGGTATGGAAATTGTTTTTATCGATGATGAGGACATCAACCGGTTTATTGATAAATGTTCTTGCTGCAAAGAGGCCGCCAAAGCCTGCCCCGACAATAATTACTTTTGGTTTACGTGAATTCATCCCAAACTCCTTTGTGAAATAATTCACATGTGAAAATTTTCACATACTATAAAAAATTTTCCTTAAAAAATCAAGAGCCAAATTTACTTTTACGAAAATAATTGAATCGTTAACGATTTGTTGAACGAGCGTTAAAGTGAATTGAGTAAAATTTACACTTCGTTGAAGCCTTAAGAAATATTGTAAGGAGGACCTTAATTTTTCTACGTTATAAACATCTTGGAAGAAAATGTCATTGCGAAAAGTGTGATCCTGAGGAAGTTCGATTTACCTCAATCTGGTTTTATTCAATAAAGTTTGACAAAAAAATAGGGGAGCCTGAGAATTCAGACCAACACTGTTTTTCGTAGATTGTTTCTATCAACGTAACCTTTCATTGTTTTAAGGAGAATTCATGATCAAAAGGCGTTTTAATGTTGGAAAACGCAATCTGAATAGGGGCTTGAAATTAACGGCCGTTGTTCTGATTGCGTTTTTTATGTTTGTGTCACAGGCTCAGGCCATTGCCACCGACATTTTAATTACGGGTGCTATTGATGGCCCAATAACCGGGGGATTGCCTAAAGCTGTTGAGCTTTATGTTGTTAATGATATTCCAGATTTAAGCATTTACGGTATTGGTTCTGCTAATAACGGTGGGGGCTCAGACGGAGAAGAGTTTACATTCCCTGCTGTTTCAGCAACGGCTGGCGATTTTATTTATGTCGCATCCGAATCAGTCGAGTTTGCAAACTGGTTTGGTTTTGCACCAGATTACACAGACAGTGCAGCAAATGTTAATGGTGATGATGCCCTTGAGCTTTTTGAAAGCGGAGCCGTCATTGACACATTTGGTGATATCAATGTCGACGGAAATGGTGAGCCTTGGGAATATCTTGACGGTTGGGCTTATCGCGTGAGCGATACAGAAGCTGGTGGTGCCACGTTCACATTAGCCGATTGGACATTTAGCGGTCCAAACGCCTTAGATGGTGAAACGACAAACGCAACTGCAGCTAACCCATTCCCTGTTGGGTCTTTTACAATGGGTGGTGGAGATGTTGCACCTTCAGTTATTGGGACTAGCCCAGTTGATTCGGACACCGATGTTGCTGTAGACGCAGATATCACGATTACATTTAGCGAAGCTGTGGTTGCGTCTGCGGGTTGGTATGACATCACTTGTTCAGTTAGTGGTAGTGTAACGGCCGTTGAGTCTGGTGGTCCTTCCTCATATACACTCAATCCAGACACAGACTTTGCCAACAGTGAAAGTTGTACTGTGACAGTCTTTGCAGCGAACATTGCTGATAGCGATACAGATGATCCTCCTGACAATATGGACGCCGATGCAAGCTTCAGTTTTACAGTTGAAGATGCAGCTCCTCCCGCTGCTTCTGACCTTATTATTACCGGTGTGATCGATGGTCCAATCACTGGTGGTCTGCCAAAAGCAATTGAACTTTATGCTAGCAATGATATTGCTGATTTGAGCATTTATGGCTTTGGTTCTGCGAACAATGGTGGTGGTACAGACGGTGAAGAATTCACCTTCCCAGCTGATTCTGCAACTGCAGGTGAATACATTTATATTGCTTCTGAAGCTGTTGAGTTTGCTACTTGGTTTGGATTTGCTCCTAACTACACTGATAGTGCGGCTAGCATCAATGGCGATGATGCAATTGAACTTTTCCAAAATGGTTCGGTTGTTGATGTTTTTGGTGATATCAATGTTGATGGAAATGGCGAGCCTTGGGAATACCTTGATGGTTGGGCCTATCGAGTAGATGGTACGGGTCCAGATGGCTCTACGTTTGAACTAGCAAATTGGACATTCAGTGGACCAAATGCGTTGGATGGTGAATCAGATAATGCTTCTGCTGCAACGCCGTTCCCTGTTGGATCTTATGCTCCACCTGCACCTCCTTTGATTTTGACAGGTGTTATTGATGGTCCAATCACTGGTGGATTGCCAAAAGCAATTGAGCTTTATGTAGGACAAAACATTGCTGATTTGAGTATTTATGGAATTGGTTCTGCCAACAACGGTGGTGGAACAGATGGTGAAGAATTCACCTTCCCAGCTGATTCTGCAACTGCAGGCGAATACATTTATGTTGCCTCTGAAGCTGTTGAGTTTGCTACTTGGTTTGGATTTGCTCCTAACTACACCGATAGTGCCGCAAACATCAATGGTGATGACGCAATTGAACTATTTGAAAATGGTGCTGTCATTGACACATTCGGTGATATCAATGTCGACGGAAACGGTGAGCCTTGGGAATATTTGGATGGCTGGGCTTATCGAGTTGATGGTACCGGCCCTGATGGAAGCACCTTTGTCTTAGGAAACTGGACATTTAGTGGACCCAATGCGTTAGATGGCGAATCTGACAATGCCACTGCTGCAACACCATTCCCAGTTGGATCATATACATTCGGCGGTGGCGGTGTTGATTCAGCACCAACGGTTTCAAGCACCACACCAGCTGATGGTGACAATCTTGTCGCACTTGATGCCAATATTGACATTACCTTTAGCGAAGCGGTAACAGTGAGTGGCAGCTGGTTTGATATTACCTGTACGACCAGCGGCACAAATACGGCCGTTGTTTCTGGTGGCCCAACCGCTTATACACTTGATCCTGATGCTGATTTTGCTGACGGCGAAAGCTGTACCGTGACTGTCTTTGCAAGTGGCGTCGCTGATCAAGATGGCACAGCTGATAATATGGAAGCTGACTTTACTTTCAGTTTTGATACCGTTGCTATCGAAGCTTGCGGTGACCCATTCACCCCAATTCATGACATCCAAGGGAGTGGTTTGGCAAGTCCATTGGACGGCAGCCTTGTTTCTACAGAAGGTATCGTCACGGCAACCTTTAACGGTACAGATGAAATCGGTGGCTTCTTCATTCAAACACCAGATGCTGATGTTGATGCAGATCCTGCTACTTCAGAAGGGATTTACGTCTTCTCAACCATCTTCACTGACCCAGTTGTTGGTGATAAGGTGCGCGTCAACGGTACGGTTGATGAGTTCTTTGACCTTACTGAAATTACAGATGTAAATAGCGTTACCATTTGTGGTGCTGAGACCCCAATTGCACCAACAAATGTCATATTGCCTGTTGCTTCGGTTGAAGATTTAGAAGCGTTTGAAGGGATGTTGATTACCTTTGCTCAAGAACTTACCGTAACTGATTCATTTAACGTGCATCGTTTTGGTGAAGTTGTTGTGTCTGCAAACGGCCGTCAAATCAACCAAACGAATGCAAACGCTCCTGGCGCAATTGGTGAGGATAACAACGGCAACAGTATTCAAGATGTGAATGAACCTGGTCGCATTTTGATTGACGATGGTAGCAGTGTGCAATTCCCAGCGACCATCCCATACCTTGCTGCTGATAATACGTTACGCCTAGGTGATACAACGACCGGTTTGACAGGTGTTTTGAGCTATAGCTTTAGTAATTACCGAGTACAACCAACCGAATCAGTTGACTTTGTAAGATCTAATCCTCGCCCAACTGCACCAACAGATTTTGGTGGTGACATCACAGTGGCTTCTGTAAATGTATTGAACTACTTTGTTACGATTGATGACGGTAGCAACGGTGCTCGTGGTGCTGATTCAGCTGCTGAATTTGCACGCCAACAAGCGAAATTGGTTGATGCCATTTTGACGATTGATGCTGATGTTGTTGGTCTCCAAGAGATTCAAAATGATGGTACAGTTTCAATTTCCAACTTGGTTGATGCTTTGAATGCCGCTTCTGCACCAGGAACCTGGGATTACATTATTGACCCTGTTTACAATGGTGATCCAAATGGGTTGCAAACAACCAATGCAATTAAAGTGGGCATCATCTATCAAACGGCAACTGTTACCCCAGTTGGTGTCTCAGTTGCTGATGAAGATGCCGTCTTCTCAGAAGACCGCCCACCTGTTGCTCAAACATTCGATGCGAATGGTGAAGTCTTCACCGTTATTGTGAACCACTTCAAATCAAAAGGTTGCTCTGGCGCTTCTGGTTTGGATATGGATCAAAATGATGGTCAAGGTTGTTACAACGAACGTCGTACAGATATGTCTGTTGCCTTGCTTGATTTCGTTGCAACAATGCAATCAATTTCAGGTGATGATGATGTCATTGTTTTAGGTGATATGAATGCCTATGCTGAAGAAGATCCAATTACCACATTGGAAACTGGGTTGACCAACCAAGTTGATAACTATGTTGCACTTGAAGATAAATATTCATTTACCTTCTTTGGTCAATCTGGTCAGTTGGATCACATGTTCACGACGGCAAGCCTAGATGCAAGTGTTGTTGGTGCTGAGATTTATCACATCAGTACGGATGAGCCACGTGTCCTAAGCTACAATGATGAAATCATTGACCCAGCTGAGGATAGCAGCCGCTTAGAACAAGATTACGTCTATGCTGCGGATCAATATCGTGCATCAGACCACGATCCAGTTATTTTGTCACTCAAATTTGAAGAACCGGGACCACCAACCAATGATGACGGTTGTTACGTATTAGCACTTTACGGTAGCCCATTCACTGGTGAAGCAACGATGGTAAATTATCTCTTTGGTAATTACTTCTATGCTCAAGTTTGGGAAGCTGACAACAACATTCCAGCAGGTAGTTGTTATGAAATTCATGGCACAAACTATGCGGATCGTATCTACGGCAACCAAGGTGATGATTTAATCTACACCTATGCTGGCAACGATACGCTTGTTGGTCGTGCTGGTGATGACGTCTTTGTAACTGGAACAGGCTGGGACCGTGTCTTTGGTGGCAATGGATATGACACAGTTCTAGACTATGAATTTGGTCGAGACAGGTGTCGACAAGTTGAAAATGGCTGTTAATAGCTGAATAGATTGGCAAAGCGACTATTTGGAACAAGCTGAAGAATAGTCACTTTGTTCAATGAGTTTGATATAGCGAGTCATGTGAAAACATGACTCGCTTTTTTATTTAGTGGGTCTGAGGAACATGAATGATGATATCAGTGCCAAAGGGATCGCGAACAGGGCAGTAGCGGACGGGTGTGTACATGAGCTGATTGCTTGGCTCATCCCCTGAGCCACCGGCATTGATAAATGCTTTTTGTAATCTCTCGGCTTCTTCTTCAGATTTCATGATAATGGAGACTTCTACATTTTGGGGTTGTCCATTGTTGCCTTTAAGGAGGGTCAGCCATGTCCCGCCAAGCTGCCAGCCTCGCGTTCCGCTTCCTTCTACATAGGCTGGGGGGCCTAACACGGCCGTATAATACGCAACCGCTTCTTCATACTTCTCAAAAAATAATGTGATGCCCAATAAACCTTCAAATTGATACTGTTGTTCTGGCTGGGGTGAGACAAAAAAGCTTTCCCGATACGTTTTATAATTCATAAAACCCTCCGTAAAAATTGCGTAATATCTGCGTGAAATTCTGAAATTATAATATTAAGAAATCTTTGCTATGGTTTATACTGAACGCACTCTATCCTTGCAAAATTGCGCTAATCGGCCGATTCTGACCTATACGGCCGTTTCATGCTTGTAATATCAAAATCGAGTTGATCAGTGAAGTAGTGTTGTTGCTTGTATCCCTTAAGGAGGGATTATGAAAAAGTTGTCCCCATATGTATTGTCATTTGTATTTGTAGCCCTATTTGGCTTGCTG
>JANQSK010001090.1 GCA_028284105.1 Anaerolineae bacterium | reverse complement strand
GTAAGACGCAGGAGACGCGGGTGGATTGTCGTCATCAATGTTTCGCCTGT
The DNA here is from genome assembly GCA_028284105.1 of Anaerolineae bacterium. Taxonomy (GTDB): domain Bacteria; phylum Chloroflexota; class Anaerolineae; order Promineifilales; family Promineifilaceae; genus QQUD01. Next base: position 4,797 of record JANQSK010001090.1, on the reverse strand, counting down.
GGTATTTTACCAAAGCTCAAAGATTTACGTCGAGAAACGAATGAAGAGGATTGGGAATGCCCGCCGGTCAAAAAACGGCCGCATCATAAAACACCCGAGCCAACTATTCCGGTCGTGGATAGTATACCTCTCACGATTATCAATTGATTCTTTATAGGTCAAAGGCAACCCTTTGGCCTATTTTTTTATCTAATTATCTTCGGGTCGTTTGCCATTAATTGTGTCACCGGGGTCAACCATATCTTCAAATTCTGCTAAGGGGGTGTTAAACCGCACGCGGAGCCGTGCCCATTCGAATCGCTCGGGGAAGCCATGCCATTTACCGGATTGAGTTGTAACCGCCCCCCAAAAGCCTAATTCATCTAATATTTGGATAGCGTCCTCATCATATCGTCCTGATGGGTATGAAAAGTAACGGGGTGTGTAGCCGAGATGATAGGCTAAGGTTTCTTGTGGTCCTAACATTTCCCAGATTAATACAGCTCGTTCTTGATTGCGTAAGTCTGGATGTGTTCGAGAGTGAGGTTCAAAACGATGGCCATTGTCTCCCATCTCAGTAATCATTTCCCAGGACATGTACCCTTCACGTCCAAAATCAACAAACTCAGTTACGATAAAGAAAGTCCCTTTAAACCCAAACTGCTCCAAAATCGGATACGCATTTTCATAATTATCTAGATATCCATCATCAAAGGTCAGGATGACTGGCTTTTCTGGTAGCTCCTGTTGATCAGTAATAGCGCGTGACAAATCGTAAAAGTCGATTGGGTTGTACCCGTTTTCAGCAAGGTAAGTCATCTGCTCCAAGAAGGCATCAGGTATGACTGATAGGTCTGTGCGATAGACATCAGCATTTTCTGGTGGAACACTGATGTAATGGTACATGAGAATCGGCACTTTTACGGTCCAGCTGATCACACCTTGCGGGGTTGGCAACGGTAGAGGTGTGGCGGTAAAGGTTGGTAATGGTGTATTTGTTGGTTGAATCGTTTGGGTGGCCGTTGCGGTTGGGGTATTGGATGGTATGGGTGTGCTGGTATTTTGTAAAGTGGGCGTTTGTGTTGGCGGCAAATTGGTTGGTGTGTAGGTTGGTGTGGCTGTTTTTGTACTGGTTGAGGTTAATGTGGGAACTGAAGTAAAGGTAGCGAGAGGGGAAACGGCCGTAAATGTCGTTGTTGGTATTTGAGCAACTGATTCCGGTTCAGTGGCTTGGCCACAACTAATGGCAAGCCACATGAATAGTATCAATACAAGTTGATGTGCTACGTGTTTTGTGTCGTTCATCATCTGGCGCGGGAGAATATCTTGTGGGGTGGGTCATGTCAAGCCAGGTAACCGATATTGACAAGATTTTCATAAATGCAACTTCATTTTTAGGCAGGCCAATCCCAATTTGATATACTGCCAATTCGGATTGAGGTGAACAGCAACAAACTATTTTTAATTAAATGATACGATTCGTTGCCGTTCACTGAGGAAATGGAAGGTCTTTACGCAATATTCTCTAGTTGCTTTCTTCCATTTACCTGAAAAGGCAAATAGGTTTGAGCGACGAATTTGATGAGCAAGCCCTCATTCAGAGGGCCAAAGTCGATAAAGACGCCTTCGGCGAACTTTATGAGATATATTACAAACGTATTTACAACTACGTTTATTATCGAACGGGTAATGTTGAAGATGCCGAGGATTTGACAGCCCGTATTTTTATGCGGGCTATGCGACACATTGAGCGCTATCAAGATCAAGGTGTTCCATTTTCAGCATGGCTTTATCGAATTGCCCACAATTTAGTTGCGAATTGGCACAGAGATAATAGTCGTCGGAAGATTATTTCTATTGAAGACATCACGCATTGGAAAGTGAGTGATGACAGCCCCGAATTTACTGCCCAACTGATTGAAGATAAAGATGCGCTCATTGGTGCTATCCGACGTTTGCCGTCTGATCGGCAAGAACTTCTCGTATTTAAGTTTGTTGAACGCCTTTCTAACGCCGAAATTGGCAATATTATGGGGCGAAGTGAAGGTGCAATTAAGTCACTTTATCATCGAACTTTGCTTGCATTACGTGAAGATCTTCAGGGGGATAGTAGGGAGAGTGATAGAAAACGGCCGTTTTTCTTTCCTCGCCGCCGAAATGAGTAAAAATATTACCTTATGTCCCGTTGCTCGCAGGTGAGTTTGTGCTAAAATCCACAAACAAAGCTTTGTGTGAAATTGATCACAATTCACACATCTTTAAAGTTGAAATGTCACATTAGACATGACACTTGAAACATGACACTTAGTAGCAGGAGAGAACCTCTTGAGTCGTAATCAAGGTTTGATAAATTGGATAGTCATTTTACTGCTGTTGGTAGCCTTTGCTATCTTAACGGCCGTTTGGACTGGTTTAATTGGAAATGCACCGACCCCATCATTTGAATTACCGACTGGGGAAACACGTGCGCTCCCTGTTGAAACCGAAAATATCGATTGGGAAATTAAGCCAATTCCTATCACCCAGCCTTTTCCAGCACTTGGCCCTATTCAAATCCCAACAATCAATGTGACGCTTTTTGAAAATGGCATCACGATTTTTGAAGATGCAAATCCTTTGCTTGTGATTGGTATTCTTTTTGGTGCTGTGATTGGGGGAATCGCGGTCATTGGGGGAGCAATTGCGACACCAATCATGCTTCTCTCAAGACTGGTTAACAACGTTAAAGAAGATGAGGCTTATAAAGAAAGCGAAGCAAAATTGGCGTCAGCTGAAAAGGCTTTAATTAAGCAAATGAATGAAGGACGTTCAGTCAGAGCTGACAGTCATGATCGGCCTCGTTGGTCAGCGGTTAGCACTGCGCTCATTATTTTGATGTTTGCTTGGTTTGTTGGGCTGGTTTTAAACGGAACGTTTTTCCCCGAAGGCTCGACATTTCTGGGTGGCGATCCCGAACGTTTTATTCGTACAACACCTTATTTTGTTTGGGGCACCGTTGGTATCACGCTTTTAGCACTGTTTGCTTGGATACGCCCTCGTGCATTCCAAGCTGAAGCGATTGAAAAAGCAGAAACCACAGGTGGCGCAATTCCTTGGGATACCATTGCTGTATTAGTGACTGGCCTCGTGATTGTTGGGCTTGGCATTGGCGCAATGGCGTATATTGTAAATCTTGGGTAGTAGAAAATACCCGATAACTAATTCACTTTAATAGGAATGGGAGTTATGCGAAAAGCAAACCATTTCATCAATGTTGGTTTAATCATTGTTGTATCGACATTTTTACTAAGATTGGTTTTTGGCTGGATGTTCCAGCTGCCTTATGGCCCTAGTGGGGAAGCCGCCCTAGACACAACTTCCGAACGGTTGGCTGTCTATATGGGCTTTATACGGCCGTTGCCTGCTAGTGCCGAATCTGTTGCCATTGATGTGATGTTCAACTGGCACTACTGGATGATTTCATTCTTGTTTGCGCTGATTATGGGCTTGATGCTTTACTCAGCCGTTGTTTTCCGACGCAAAGAGGGAGATGACACTGACGCCCCGCATATTCATGGCAATACTGCTTTGGAAATCGCGTGGACAGTGATTCCCATCGTGGTTGTACTTGGCTTCGGAGGTTATGGCTGGGTTGAGTTAAACAAACTTATTACTCCTAAGCCAAACGAAATGACTATCGAAGTCACTGCTTTCCAATGGGGCTGGAGCTTTAACTACCCTGAAGAGGCAGGCGGACCGAGCCCTGTTCGCGGTGGCGTTATGATGCTTCCAGAAGATCAACCCGTCTTACTTGAAATGAACGCCACTGACGTGCTTCACGCCTTTTGGGTTCCCGAATTTCGTGTCAAACAGGATCTTGTTCCTGGTCGAACGACGTTCCTTCGCTTTACACCAACGGATGCAGGCGATTACGTCCTCCGTTGTGCAGAAATCTGTGGATCTGGACATGCAAACATGTTAGCCCCAGTTCGTGTTGTAAGCCAAGCCGAGTTCGATGAATGGGTGGTCGAAATGCAAAATCGCGAACCCTATTCAACAATGAGTCCTGAGGCTAGAGGTGAGCGAATCTATCTTGAAGGTTTTGGCGCAACAGGTGCACCAACCTGTGCTGGTTGCCATAGCATCGATGGTGTAGACGGTAGTGGTCCTACTTGGCTAGGAATTTATGAAAAAGAAGGTGTATTTGATGATGGTACAACCTATATTGCTGATGATGAGTACATTCGTAACTCGATCATAAATCCAAACGACCAAATCGTTGAAGGGTTCAATGCAAATATAATGTACCAAGAATATGCTGATGCCATTGAGGCCTTTGAAGCTGAAATTGAAGGTGTTGAAGGTGATTTTGGCTTTGACGCGATTGCTGATTTGATTGCGTTTATGCAAACGCTGGAGGCAACGGAGTAACATTATGATGTTAGCGATTGTACGATTTGCCCGTTCAAAAACTGCTCATGCGATAGTGTCTGGGATTGTAGGCGCCTCGATAGGTCTCCTCTTAGCTTGGATTCTGCGTTCTGTCTTGCTATCAGAAGGTGTGGTTAATGCGGTTAAGTTTTTGTCTGGTTTCGCACTGATTCCAGGCCAAGCTATTGATACCTTCCACCCCATTCTTGTTAATGTTTTAGCTGCCGTTGTTTTTGCACTACACGTTGTCGTAGGTGTTGGTGGCGGTTTAGGACTTTTCCAAGAAAGCCGCATGGGTCGCTTCATGTATTATGCAGGCGCAAGCACCTATGCTTGGGGTTTAATTGGACAAGTAATCTTTTGGTTAGAAGGCGCGTTGTTTGTCAATCTATTCCGTGTCTTGAGTGG
>JANQSK010001070.1 GCA_028284105.1 Anaerolineae bacterium | reverse complement strand
CAACCCTCGGGGCCTCTATTGCGAATAATTGGTCTCCTGCCCCTGTCTTTTGGTTCACGTTCTGGCCTTCGCTTGAAGGTCAGCTTGATTCTTTGCTATTTGCCCTTGGTCATTTTTTGAATTTGCATGGTGCATCTCATTTGTGGACACAGCTCATTACCAATAATGGACATGTAGCGCATCTAAATACGGCCGTTTCTCATTTACGAACTGACTTTGCTCAACTCTCGACAAAACCGCTCCTGTGTTTTGATGAGTTAGATTATCTTTTGAATAATCCAGAGATACGAAGCCCTGAAGCTGAATTAATCCAGACATTTTTAGAACGTCTTAGAGGAATGGCTCCACTCTTATTGATCAGTCGGCAAAATAGTTTTCTTGCTGACAACTACATTCAGTTAGAGGGTTTAAGCTTAGAGGAAAGTCAGGCACTTTTTGAATCATCTAATGTCACAATGACGCCTGAGGGAATAGACAAGCTTCATCAATTCACTGCAGGAAATCCCAGACTACTCAAATTGTGTACACCTGTATTAGAAGCTGGCGAAATAAATTTACATCAGCTTTCTAATGAATCCTCTTTAAATGGTTTGTTTTCATCCTTATGGCATACGCTCACCAAAGATGAACATCAATTTGCACAACAACTTTCAGTTTTTCGAGGGTCTGCTCCGCTAGACGCATGGCAAACAGAACAAAAACCCGCCTTAGATAGATTACAAACCCTTTCATTGTTGCAAAGTGATAATGAAGGTGGCATACGGCTTGTTCCTATATTCTCAGCACTGATACAGAATGATCCTCAGAAAATTTCAGCGGATACTAATGAAAAGAGCCATAACAATGCCGCCGTCATTCGTTTGGAACGGGGGGAATATTCTGCAGCAGTTTATCACCTCATGAAGGCTGGTGAACCTGAGCAGGCCATTATGCTTTGGTATGTACATCGCCACCGCGAAATTGCTAAAGGTCAAGGGAGCCAAATGTATGCACTACTTCAAAATATCCCCCAAAGACGCCTGTCTCATGAAGGGCAGCAGGCCTTAGCATTATCTTTAGCAGAAATTTGTGAATTGCTTGGCCAACCTCAACAAGGAATTTCTCATCTTGATAATGTTAACTGGCCCCAATCTGATTTACGCTCAATTGATGCAGAGACTTTAAAAGGAAAGTTTTTGAATGCGCTTGGCAAATCAGAAGAAGCCCTCGGAACATTCAACAATTTATTGTCTTCTCTTAGTCAATTTCTAAATAAACAAGTTCATATTCATACTTGGCGGGGTTATGTGTTTCATCAACAACGTGATGTTCAAGCTGCTTTGGCTGAGGCCCGACTAGCACAGTATGAAGCTGAGCTATTTGTAGGGTTGGTGCAAAAAGAGCAAGGGAAATACGATGAAGCTTTTTTGTCATTTCAAAAAGCCTCAGCCTTGGCAATCAGTCTCGATCATTTTGAAGGCATTGCAAAAGTTAATTGGAATTTATCCATCTTACAAGCGCGACAAGGAAAAATCGGTAAAGCTTTAGAACATGCGCATATCGCATTAGAGCATTTTGAAGAGATAAATGATCGGTTTAATGTCGAAAGAGTTCGAAATTCGATTATTGGTATCTATTTTAATCAGGGCCGATTTGATGAAGTCATTGAGAATGGGGAACAATCATTAACTTATTTTGAAGAAGCCAATATGCCCTATTGGGCAAGCGTTACGGCCGCTACGTTGTCGGAAGCTTATTTAGAGCTTAATAATTTAGCAATGGCCAGAAAACGGGCCCACCAAGTTTTGACATTTGAAGAGCCTTTAAGCATGCCCTATGCGCTTTACACCCTTGGTCTTGTGAGTAGAAAAGAACAAGAATTGGATTCAGCAAATGCTTATTTGAATCAGGCTTGTGAATTAGCTCAACAGTCTGAAGATCAATATTTATTGGCCTATGCTGAACGGGCTCTAGGTGAAATTTATATGCTGCGAAGTGAGAAAGAGGCTGCCGGTGAATATCTTAATCGAGCGCTCGATTACTTTACTCAAATGAAGAACAATGCCGAAATTCAAGCTACCAATAACTTATTGGCTCAAATAAATTCTTAAACAGTTCAATTGAACAGGTAATTTGCGGAGGAAGAGGGATGAACAAACAAACAAATGATTCGATTGAAGCAAAATTAAATGGGATGGGACTGGTGCTTCCTGCACCCATTCAACTGCCACCAGGCATGGTGCTCCCGTTTCCGTGGGTGCGCGTGCGTGGGAATCGTGTCTTTGTGTCGGGGCATGGGCCGCTCAATCCAGATGGGTCTCTGAAACGGCCGTTAGGCAAAGTAGGGCAAGATGTCACTGTTGAAGAAGCGTATGAATCTGCCAAAGCGACAGGTCTCGCCATTTTGAGCAGTTTAAAAATGGAGCTTGGCAGCTTGGATCGCATTTCTGCTTGGCTTCGTGTTTTTGGCATGGTCAACACCGCCCCCGGATTTAATCAACAGCCCTCCGTCATCAATGGCTTCAGTGATCTTATTCTGGAACTTTATGGACCCGATCGCGGCACACACGCTCGTTCTGCCGTTGGCATGGCCGGCTTGCCAATGGATATTCCGGTTGAAATTGAAGCAGAAGTAGAAATAGATGGATAGTTAAATCATATTCATTGGCTTGCAATTTGAATGGTCAACTATTAGAATGGAACAAATGTTCTGCTTCTGCGAGGTGAAAAATGACTGTTCAAATTAAAGATTTAAAATTCCTGTTAATCTATGTAGATGAATTAGAGCTGTGCCAAGCTTATTATGAAAAATATTTTGGGTTTGAAAAAACGGCCGAATTTGGGCCAGGGGAGATTTATGGCAAAGCGGGAGACATTGAAATGTGGATCGGGGCTGGCTATCAAAAGAATGAGTTAGCGGAAAAAAGCGTCCGAGCTTCTGTCATGATTGGGGTTGATTCTGTTGGCGCTTTATTTGAACAGCTAAAAGTAGATAATCAGCCCATGATTCATGATCAACCCAATGCCATGCAGCCTGGCACATTTTGGTTACAAGTGGTTGATCCAGCAGGTAATATTTTAGATATTCTAGGTGGGGAGTAATCGAGTTGAGCCTTAGAGATTATGGACATATTTTGACCATCATCTGAATAAATATTTGATCACAAAGCTGCGCTAAGCAGCTTTTTTGATTAATGGGTGGATTGGACAATTTAACCTATCAAGATATGATTTATGAGCAAACAATATCGATCCAAAATCAACCGATTTCCAGTCAGAAGGAACTATATATCAGATGAACTTTGAGTTTAACGAAGACCAAATTTTCGTACGGGATGCTGCCCGTACTTTTCTCAAAGCTAACTGCCCACCTGAAGTTGTGCGCCGTGTGTTAGAAGGCAATGAACGATATGCGGCCGATCTTTGGCAACAAATTGTGGCGCAAGGATGGGCCGGCACAGCGATTCCTGAAGAGTATGGCGGCCTAGGCATGAGCTATCTTGAGTTGGTGCTTGTGGCTGAGGAGCTTGGACGCGTTTGTGCACCAGTCCCGTTTGCTTCTTCTGTCTACTTAGCCACTGAAGCGATTTTGCAGGCTGGGAGTGAGGCACAAAAGCAAAAATGGTTACCCCAACTGGCTGAAGGTGCTGTGATTGGGACGCTGGCCTACGCTGAAAAAGCCGGTGCCACATCACCGGCAACGCTGGAAACGGTTGTGGAGAATGGAAAGATTTACGGCCGTAAAACAACAGTCGCCGATGCCGAAATTGCGCAAATCATTATTGTTGCTGCCAAAAGCGAAAACGGAGATGGAGCCTCCCTCTATTTGGTGCCATTGCGACAAGAAGGCATTAGCTTTGAATCGATCAACACCATTGACCCGAGCTTGAATCATGCCAATGTCATATTGAACGGGGCTTCGGCTGAACTGTTAGGAGTGGACGGTGAAGGGTGGTCTATGCTCCAAAAGATTCTTGATCGTGCAGCCGTTTTATACGCTTGGGAACAGCTCGGCGGGTCCGAGACCTGTTTGGCGATGGCAAAAGCACATGCCATGGAGCGATATGCTTTTGGTCGACCGATTGGTTCATTCCAAGCTATCAAACACAAACTCGCCAACATGTATGTCAAAAATACCCTTGCTCGCTCTAATGCCTACTATGGGGCTTGGGCGCTGAATAGTGATGCGCCTGAGCTGCCATTAGCTGCGGCAACAGCCCGCGTTGGCAGCACGCAAGCTTACTACTTCTCATCCAAAGAAAGCATCCAGACGCATGGCGGGATGGGCTTTACATGGGAAGTGGATTGCCAATTTTATTACCGTCGCGCCAAAGTGCTGTCGGTGGTGATTGGCAGTGAACGCGTGTGGGCTGACAAGCTCATCAAAGCCGCTGATCGCGTTGAGGCATAACAAAATAGACCCTGTCATTCCCTTGAATGCGGGAATCCAGTAAGGAAACAATCATGAATTTTGACGATACCCAAAAAGAAGCAGAATTCCGAGCAGAAGCACGAGCTTGGCTTGAGGCGAATGTGCCAACTGAAGCAGAGCTATCAGGAAAAACAGAAGTTCAACGAGCCCAATTTTGGCAAAAACGTAAATCAGATGGGGGGTGGGCTTGTATTACATGGCCAAAACAGTTTGGTGGTCGAGGCGCTTCAGCGATTGAGCAGGTCATATTTAATCAAGAAGAAGCTAAGTTAGACACACCGTATATGGGCTCTTACTTTGGCATTGGGCAAGGGATGGCTGCCCCAACCATTATGACGTACGGTACAGAAGAGATGATGGCCAAATTTTTGCCCAAATTGGCAAGCGGTGAAGAGATTTGGTGCCAGCTATTTAGTGAACCTGCGGCAGGGTCGGATTTAGCCGCTTTACAAACGAGCGCAGTTCCCGACGGTGACGATTGGATTGTTAATGGACAAAAGATTTGGACAACGGTTGCTCAATATGCTAGCTATGCGATTTTGGTGACCCGAACGGACCCCAATGTACCCAAGCACAGAGGGTTGACCTATTTCTGTGTGGATATGAAATCCCCTGGCGTTGAAGTACGGCCGATTAAACAGATGTCGGGTGGCTCTTCATTTAATGAAGTCTTTTTAACCGATGTTCGTATTCCAGACAGCATGCGCCTCGGGGATGTGGGTAAAGGATGGCGCGTGGCGTTAACGACGCTCATGAATGAGCGGGCGAGCATTGGGGGTGGAGGCGTTACGGCGAACTTTGAAACGGTTAAAGCACTGGCTGAACGATTGAGCATTGATGATGAACCCGCCATTGAAGACAGCACGGTGCGTTCAAAACTGGCTTCCTGGTACGTGCAAGAGGCTGGGCTTAAATTTACGGAGTATCGGACTTTAACAGCCTTGTCTCGCGGTGATGAGCCCGGTCCAGAAAGCTCAATTGGTAAGCTCGTTGCCGCTGCAAAAGGTCAAGACATGGCTTCGTTTGCGATTGATCTGTTGGAACAACAGGGCATCCAATGGGATCCAGAGCAAGATGATCCAGAAAATGCCCTCTTCGTGGAGAACTTTATGGCGCTCCCCGGTTTGCGTATTGCAGGCGGGACGGATGAAATTATGCTGAACATCATCGCCGAGCGGGTTTTGGGACTACCCCCAGAGCCTCGTGTGGATAAGGCGATTCCGTTTAAAGATGTGCCAACTGGGCCTGATCATTAAATAGGCTGGGCTGACTTATTTCGTTTTTAGACGCCTAATCTAAGCGGTTTCCAAAATTTAACTTTACCAAAGCATCTTTTGAGATCAATGTGTGCTCGAAAGATGCTTTTTTTATTTCAAATAAATACGAATTGTAGCAAATTCGTAATGTTCCCCATTGAAAGAATGACATATTTTTGACTGGCATCAATGATTTATCTTAAATAAGATGAAAATCTGTTAGACGGCCGTCTAGCCAGCGCATTTCTCCGTTAAAGAAACTGGCATCTTCCTCAAGCATAATTCGAATTGATTGATTATCCCACTCAGGAATGTCTTGCTGAATATTAAGCTCTATCGAATAAGCGGTGTTATTGAAGACGGGATAATCCCCTCTACCGGGAACGCCACCTTGCTGATCCCAAAGTCCAATGGTTGGTCCTGCGGCATGGCCGTGATAGCCGAGTGGGTGGCTGTACACCGTGGCATTGATGCCTTCTTTTTGGGCTTGGGATAGTGTGTTATGCAACACTTCATTTCCCATTTTCCCCTCAGCCATCATTTCCATATGAATATCTTGCAAACGATTCCCAGTGGCTAACGCCGCTTTAAGCCCTTCTGGAGCGTCTGTTTCGCCAGAACGCAAGACATAGGCGTGCTGTTGTTGGTCGGTC
>JANQSK010001046.1 GCA_028284105.1 Anaerolineae bacterium | reverse complement strand
GCTCTTCCGTCTCCGGTTCAGGCTCAACTCCAAGCTCTTCCTCAAGCACCTGTTCGCAGGTTTGATATTGGCGTAACGCGGCAGCCTGTTGACCATTCCACGCATAGAGCTTCATTAACTCGCGTTGAGCCGGTTCATGCAGCGGATCCAGCGCTACCCAGCGACGGCCGTATTCAATTCCCTGCTCAAAATCAGCCCGCGCCACAAAAGCAGCAATGAGTTTCTCTAAATGGGTTCCCAACGTTTGCTGATAAGACTCCCGTAGGAAAAATTGCCATTCATCAAATTCGGGGCTATCTGAGAGGGCAAAGCCAGCCAAGAAGTGATCGGTGTAAAGAGAAACGGCCGTTTGCAACAGACCGACACACTCTGCACAAAGGATATCCTTTCCCTGTTGAAGCAGTTTGACTTGGTCATTGAGGGCCTTAAATTCGGCCGTGTCGATTGACACATCTTCCAAATGGAAACGCACCTGAGCCCGATCTACTTCGAGCAGTTCATCTCCTACTAACTGGCGTAAACGAGACAGCTCGCGCCGCAAATTAGTGCGGGCGGTGGATTGATCCGTCTCGGGCCAAAATAGCGCAGCCAATGAATCTCGGCTCTGCGCCTGACCGTTTTCTACTAAATAGATCAGTAGGGCTTGAACTTTTCGTCGATTGATTGAGATTGGACTGTCGTCGATGCTTATTTCAGGAGGTCCAAACAAGGAAACTTTTACCCTCATGGCGCTCGATTTTACCCTAATTTTTCAATTTTTCCTTGATACCCATCTTGTGGGACGTTTTTTGGGGCGTTGAAAGGACGGCCGTTTCATATGCTTGTCTCAACTTCAACAAACAAGGAGATAATCATGAACTCAAAACCTTATTCTATGAGTCGAATCCTAGCCTTTCTTTATGGCTTAGTGGCCTATGCCATTGGGCTTGGTGGACTTGTTTACTTTATTCTTTTCCTCGGAAGCTGGGAATTCTTGCCTCGGCACATCAACTCCGATCCGATTGGTCATTTAGGGTTGGCTATTGGTATCAACTTAGGGTTGCTTCTGCTGTTTGGAGTTCAACACTCTGTCATGGCACGCCCTGCTTTCAAAGAAAAACTCACCCGATTTATGCCTAAAGCCATCGAGCGAAGCACCTATGTTTTGCTCTCAGGTGTCATGATGCTGCTTTTTAGCTTCTTCTGGCAACCGATTAACGGGACTCTCTGGCAGGTCAACCATCCAATCGCAGAAGTTGTGCTGACAGTCGGCTATTTGGGCGGATGGGGATTAGCCATTCTGTCATCATTTGTTATTAACCATTTTGAACTTTTTGGTCTTCAACAAATTTATTACAACCTCATCAACAAACCACTTCCAAAAGCTCAGTTTACCAAACGCTTTTTATACAGCTTTGTGCGTCATCCACTTCAGTTAGGGGTCTTACTTGGCACGTGGGTCACCCCTTGGATGACAGCCACCCATCTCTTCTTAGCGATTGGCTTAACAGTTTACATTCTCATTGGTCTTTACTTTGAAGAAAAAGATTTGGTACGTGATTTGGGTGATGCCTATCTCGCTTATAAGCAAGAGGTGCCTAAATTGATTCCTGTTCCCGCTTTCTTCCGCAAAGCGCCAACTTTTGACCAGCACATTGGGGCACTCACCAGCGCCACATTGAAGTCAAAAGGGGTGACAGATCCAGCATTGCGTCAATCGGTGGCCAGCTACTCAACCTCTCTTGGAAAAGCGGAATTACCAAAAGACGGCCGTATTCCCACCAACTTGCTTCCCTATTTGAGCAATGTAGCCAAGCACGCTTACAAAATCACCGATGCTGACGTTGAACGGCTCAAAGACCTGAACTACAGCGAAGATGAAATTTTTGAACTCACCCTCAGTGCTGCTGTTGGTGCTGGCTTAGCACGATATGAAAGTGGTTTGAGCCTCTTAGATGGAATAGATGGATAAGTCGTTCTCGGTGTTGAGCAGTTAACTGTGTCCACACCTGATTTCAAAAGGAAAAATCATGCGTTTACAAATTTTAGATCAAGGACATCGTCCAATTCAAAAAATGTTTATATCTCTGTTAAGTCGAATCATGGGTGGTTTTGTACCGGGCCCCGTGTTGATTCAATCATATCGAGCCCCTTTTTTTGGGAAACCGTTTAATGATTGTGTAGAAGATGCTCTGCGCGGCAACGAATATTGGCAAAAGAAAGAAGCTGAGCTGTTTGCAGCTTTTGTCTCAAAAAATAATCAATGTCAATTTTGTATGGATGCCCATACGGCCGTTACGAGCCAAGGCATGGACCAAAGCGTAGTAAAAGCGGTACTCACAAACTGGAAAACAGCACCGGTAAACGACAAAATCAGAGCAACCCTACAGTTCTTAGAAAAGTTAACCCGCACACCAAGTAAAGTGACCCGTGCTGACATTCAACCTTTATTAGACGCTGGCGTTACCAAACAAGGCATCAAAGAAGCGATTCATATTTGCTTCGTCTTTTGCACCATCAAT
>JANQSK010001041.1 GCA_028284105.1 Anaerolineae bacterium | reverse complement strand
AATGATGAGAATTGAAAGCTGTTGCATATCCAAGGTTTTGGAAATCGCTTGACTATATTCACGCACAACCTTGTTTGTATTAACATCTTCACCAAGGATATAGCGGTAGGTAATGCGTTCAATAAAGTTTCGATAGGATTGATAAAAGAAGAACCATAGCAGAACCGTTGCTGCAATGATGATAGCTAATTGAACTTGGTTTAGTTCATTGATAAATTGTTGAACGACAAAAATTGCTGCGAAGAGAGGCAATGCAGAAATGGTGTTGATGATAATAAATGCAAAAGCTTTTTGGAATCGTGTGCGTACATCAAAAATGCGATAAGAGGAAAGCGCATAAATAAAGCCAATAAAGCTCATTATCCGTAAAGATTGACCTACAACCGCTGGAATCACGACCTCAATGAGGAGAAGCGTTTCCCCAATAAACAAAAGGAAAAGGGCCCAAATCCAAAAGAGAAGCCGATTGGCATGCCAAGGGAAAAGCGTTTGCTTGTAGTAAATAATGGAGAAACCTAACGTTAAGCCGTGAAGCGCAATCCATGTGCTGAGTGACAATAGATTGCTGATACGAATAGAAACGCCTGAAAACATAAACGTGTCTTCAGGTCTTAGGAAGTTGATGAGAATCACACCAGAAATGGCTAAGATGGCCAGAGCAAACCAGCGTCGGTTAGGGTTCCAATCAATATATTCAGAGGTTACGATGGCGATGCTGGCTGCGGATAAGATGAGTAATGAGATTGGTAAATTAGGGAATTCAGCGAGACGAGTGAAAAAGAGAGAGAAGGCCCAGAACAAAGAAAATGCTAAAGCGGCTAATAGCCATCGATATTGCCTAGCAGAGGATTCCACCCCTCGTAAAGTTAGATAGACGAAGAGGAGTGTGTAAATCCCGGCTGTTACCAAAGGAACAATGGCATTAAATTCACTTAGGTTCATAAAAAAACTTCTTTGTTGAGTTCTTAATAATTAAGCTGCTCGAACAACTGGATAGCTAGTTTGGTTATTAAACACTTTAAAACTTGCTGGTTGAATGAACGTGTTTTGTTGTTTGTGGAAATTATTATAAGGGGTTTTGGGTGGGTTTCCATAAGTAAAAGGCGTGATTGGGAAATTATCACGCCTTTTTTATGGAGCGGATGGGGTGGGATTCGAACCCACGAGACATTGCTGCCAACACGCGTTCCAGGCGTGCGCCTTAAACCACTCGGCCACCCATCCAGTTTATTGATTGAATCTAAATTGTTAAATGGTGCGTTAGAAATAACAGCAGGCCACATAAATTCACAATAAGAACGTGAATTATATGGCCTGAATGGGACTTTGCAAGTTAATGATTACCAGCCAACGGCCGTTCCATCATTGCGAGGTTCACTCCCACCAATATAAACGCCATTTTCAGGATTTCGAACGATGGCTTGTCCACCTCCATAATGAAGCGGCTTGTCCGGTGGCAAGAAGTCATGTCCTCGTCTAACTAATTCAGCTCGGACTTCTTCCGAAACGGCCGTTTCCATTCCAAACTCTTTGTCTTTCAGCCATTGGAATCGAGGCGCATCAAGAGCTGTTTGGGGATCCATATCAAATTGTGTCATGTTAATGCCAACTTGGAGATGACCTTGAGGCTGCATAAATCCGCCCATCACGCCAAAACTGCTAAAAGCTTGTCCATTTTTTGTAATGAAACCAGGAATGATGGTGTGGAACGGCCGTTTATTCGGTGCCGCTTCATTAGGATGCCCCTCTTCAAGTGAAAAATTCGCCCCACGGTTTTGAAGTTGAACACCGGTGTTGCCAACTGTTAACCCACTGCCAAAGCCCATATAAAGACTTTGAATCCAACTCACCATATTACCTTCACTATCCCCGACAGTGAGATAAACAGTGTCACCGTGATGATTTGGATTGCCAGGTTTAGGATCAAGTGCGGTTGCCATGTCAATGAGATTTGCTCGTTCTTTAGCGTAGCTTTTGCTGAGCAAGCCTTCAATAGGGACATCTGCCTTCTTAGGGTCTGCAATATAGGCATGGGCATCAATAAAGGCCAACTTCATTGCTTCCATGAGGGCATGATAATAATCGGCCGTGCCGTATTGCAAGCTATGTAAATCAAACCCGCTTGCAATATTTAACGCCAATAGGGCCGTTAGGCCTTGTCCATTAGGTGGAATCTCATGGAATGTAAAATCATCTCCATAATCAACAGAAATTGGCTCAACCCACTCTGCTCGATAATTGGCTAAATCTTCTTGAGTCAGAACACCACCATCAGCTTGAACAGCATTTGCAATCTGTTCTGCGATAGCGCCCGTATAAAATGCGTCATAGCCATGTTCAGCAATCGTTTTTAATGTTTGTGCAAACTCTACATTTTTAAATAGCTCTGTTGCTTTTGGCGCACGGCCGTTTGGAAGCCAAACGCGTTTTGAGTCAGCCTGCTTGCTCATTTTTTCTTCTGAACGAGACCATTGATTGGCAATCCGCTGGCTGACTGGATAACCAAACTCAGCATATTGAATGGCTTGTTTGATAATAGTGTCTAAGCCCATTGAGCCAAAGCGATTAAGAGCGAGTTCCCACCCGCGTAAGCTACCGGGCACTGTAACTGCTAACCCACCTAGAGGAGGGTATTTTTCATGCCCTTGACTGCGTACTAGCTCTGATGTCAAAGCGGCAGGGGAAGGACCAGAAGCGTTTAAACCATACAGTTTTTGTTCTTTGGCGTTCCAGATAAGGGCAAATGCATCTCCCCCAATGCCGGTAGAGCAGGGCTCAACGACACAAAGCGTGGCAACAGTGGCAATGGCGGCATCTAATGCATTACCACCCGCCTTTAAGATTTCTAAACCCGCTTGTGAAGCTAGTGGCTGGCTTGTTGCAACAATGCCGTTGGCAGCCACAATATTTGATCGACGACTTGGAAAACTAAAGGATTCAAATTTCATAGTATGTCCCATTTGGTTAACATAAATACCAGTCTTGACATCGAACACTTGTTCGTGATATACTAAACAGAACAAATGAGCGGAACTGTAGTTTTATGCTTTTTGTTAATTTATACGTCTATTTTAAGAACAAACCTTAATTGGTTATCTTAACTTTATTTGAGAATTTCCCACGGATTCAATTAGGAGTTTCATCATGGGTGATGATAAACCTTTATCAGAGCGTCAAGAAAACATGTTAGCCTTCATTAATGACTATGTTGCAAAAAACGGCCGTCCGCCAACCATTCGAGAAATTGGTAAGGCAGTTGGCATTAGTTCAACATCTGTTGTTAATTATAACCTCACTAAACTAAAAGAAAGAGGCTTTCTTGAACGGGATGCTGAAGTATCACGTGGTTTAAAACTAACGAAGAAAGCAGCTAGCAAGGTTGGGGCAGTTGCCGACGCTATCAGCGACGCTGTATCTAACTTGATTCGCGTCCCGATTAAAGGTCGTATTATTGCTGGTGAACCCATCCCTGCCTTCGAAGATGCCTTCGATGCGGAAGATGATGTACTCGAGCTTAGCTCCAATATGCTGTCTACAGCTCCTTCAGATAAACTGTTTGCGCTAGAAGTCTCTGGAGACTCGATGATTGATGCAATGGTTTATGAAGGGGACATTGTTGTTTTGAAAGAACAAAGCACCGCTAACAATGGTGACATGGTTGCTGCTTGGATTAACGGTGATGATGAAACAACATTGAAATATTTTTTCCAAGAAGGTCCTCAAGTTCGTTTACAACCTGCGAACCCAACAATGGATCCAATTTATGTTGATGCCAATAACGTAAGCGTTTATGGAAAGGTGATGATGGTTGTGCGTCACACGTAATATCGATGTGATTTATTAGAAGGGCGGCTTGCCGTCCTTTTTTTGTTCTAATTCATTAGAACATTTGTGCTTTTGGGTGTTGGGATGAACCTTGAACAGTGGCAATCAGTTATTCAAGAACAAAAAGTAACGCATCAAATCAAGGTGCAATCGCGCCAAGTTGAATCTGCGTTTTCTCAGCACGATGTCGATACCCAAATTTATGGGGGAAGCATCAACCAACAAACAATTCGATTTGATTTAAGTGAACAAGTTGAGGTAGGTAAAGAGATTCTTTCAGGGATTAAGAAGGATCTCTTATCTATTTTTGGCGTTTCCTCTATTCAATTTAAACGGGAAAAAGGAAACTTACAGCTCCAAATTGAAAGACCCAATCAGAGCCCAGTTCCACTTATTGAGCTTCTGACATCGATTGATGAGATTTCACAAAAAACGGCCGTTATTGGTTTAGATGAAGAAGGCCATCCGCTACTTCATGAATTTAATTCGCAAATGAAGTCTCATATTTTAATTCAAGGTGTTGAGGGGGCTGGTAAAAGTTCACTATTAAAAACAATTGCTGTTTCATTAGCAATGTTAAACAAACAATCACAACTTCAGCTTCTTGTGGTTGCTCCAAATAGCTCCTCCCAAAGAACATTATTTCCACTGAATTACATGCCACATATGTTGGATCCTGTTGTCAATTCCATTGAAGATTGCAATGAGTTATTTACCTTTTTAGAAGAAGAATTGCAATATCGTCTAAGCCAAAATTGCGCTACGCCTACCATTGTCGTTTTGATCGATGAAATTCAACAATTTATTGATAACCAACAAATTGTCAATCAGCTTTTATATATGCTGCAAAATGGACCAAATGGTGGTATTTATTTTGTTTTGTCGCACGAATTAAAAGGCGGTTCGAATTTTCCAGAGATGTTAAAGGCGAACATTCCTCTTCAAATCGTTGGACGAACCCACAGTGAAG
>JANQSK010001030.1 GCA_028284105.1 Anaerolineae bacterium | reverse complement strand
CTTCTTTTGCAGGTCGCCTTCGACCTCCATGCCGATTGAGCCATCATTTGGTGTAAATTTGATCGCATTCCCTAATAAATTCACTAATATCTGTTTGATTCGGCGTTCATCCGCGTGAATTGTCTCCACAGCTTCGTCATATTTAAAATCTACAGTTAAGTTTTTCTTGAGCGCATTTTGACGCATCAGACGCAGACTGGATTGAGCGATGGATTTCAGCGAACACGGCCGTATTTCTAAATCGAGCTTACCGGCTTCAACCTTTGATAAATCAAGAATATCATTGATCAAAGACAATAAGTGACGGCCGCTCTCTTCGATACTGCGCAAAGAGTTGACTTGATTTTCATTCAAGTCGCCATACACACCATCTTGTAATGCCTCAGATATACCAAGTACAGCATTCAGCGGAGTGCGTAACTCATGGCTAATACTTGCTAAAAACTCATCCTTCAATCGCGCAGCGCGTGCCAGTTCGGCATTGGCACTACTTAAATCAGCTGTACGTTCTTCAACACGTTTTGCCAACAAGGCCCGTTCTGCTTCAAGATCCGCCTCAATTTGCACACGATTCTGAATCTCGTCTTGTGCTTGTTCGTACAGCTGTGCATTGTCGATGGCACTCGCGGCCGGGGTAGCGAGAAGATTTAATAGGCGGACATCTTCATCTGTAAAACGGCCGTTTTTCTTGTTTAACGCCTCAATGGCACCAATCGTTTTGCCCAGCTTTTTTAAGGGGACACAAATGACAGAGCGCGCTTTAAAACCACTTGCAGCATCAAAGTCAGGAAAATAACGATCATCTTTATCAACATCGTGGAGCATCAAGGTTTCCCCGTGCTCGCAAACCCAGCCCATAATGCCTTGCCCAAGCTGTAGGCGCTGACTCAGCACATATTCTGCACCTTTACCAGAAGCAGCTGCAAACCATAAATCATTTTGACGCTTATCAAGCAGAACAACTGATGTCGCATCAACTTTTAGCAACCGCGTAATGTTGTCTGTCACAATTGTCAATGTATTTTGTAAATCAAGCGTCGACAGCACGGCTTGACCAATTGTATTTAATGTGGATTGCTCTTCAAATCGACGCTGAATTTCTTCATAAAATCGTGTGTTTTGTATAGCAATCGCAGCTTGTGCAGCAAATGCTTCTAGACGACCACTATCACTTTGTTGATAGACATTGGGTTGACTGTAATTGAGTGCCAAGAACGCAACGAGCTCACCCTGTACAAAGATTGGGGCTCCTGCCCATGATCGAACATGGGGTGATGCCTCTGGTTTTACCCATAAAGGATGATTGCTGGTATTGGGAACAATTAACGGTTGGCGCGATTCACGCATTTTAAGCAAGCTAGGTCTTTCTGTAATAAGAAATTGCTGATCGTAGAAGACACGCTCATGATAACCACGCGTACAAACAATATTAATTTCTTCCCCTTCCACGAGCATAATATTGGCTGTATCGTATTTGAGCACATTAAAGATTTGGTCTAGAAGCTGCTCCAACAAATCATTAAAATCGAGGGTTGCACTCAAAGCCAATCCGATTTCTCTAAGTGCTTCAGCAAGCTGGCGCTGCTCAGATTCGGCCAGTTCGGCCAGTTCCTTCTCCTGATTTGCCTGAGCTATTTGTTCCTCATTTACTGCTTGCTTCTGAGCAGCTACTTGTACAACATCTCTTACGGTGAGGAATAGACCAACACTACCGGATAAAACAAATCCCAAACCAAACCAAAACAGCATTATATTACTGCTAACGTTTGACAAGACCAGTAAGCCAGTACCCGCTAAGCTTAAACCAGCAAAGAGGACTCTACTATTTTGATTTGAAAAATTTTTTATCATGACGTGAGATTGGAACTAATGATACAAATCGTGATTGCTTTTGCTAAAAGCTTGCTCTCTCAACATGTACGATCTATTTCTTTACTTCTCAAATGAGTTTAGCTTATTTTGCGAATGGTGTATTGCGATTTTCACACTTAATTTGCGCAATTTTTATAAGTCTATTCAATGATTCTGGTAGACACTATGGTACTCTAGTTTAAAAAGTTAGAGTTGTCAGTCGGATATCTTGTAAATGTTTTCAAAATATCAGAATAAAAATAGAACGATCCATAAAATTATTTTATAGGGAAAGGTATCGTTGTAACTGTTCAGTGTCCTTTGCGCACAAAAGAAATTGACCCATCTAATTCAATATCTCAATTGATGCAATTAAGGAACTGAATGGTTGCAACTAGATGTTCTGTTTATTGGTAGCGTATTCTATGAATTTCACAAACTACTTTGGAAAAAATTGTTCTGAAATGTGAAATTTAATCGGTGAAAACCCAAATTTCAGCTATTTCTTTTTCAATATGCTTTTTGGTTTTCACAAAAGTTGTGAACTTGTAACGGAGGTTAGCTATGTTTTGGTCAATGACTAAAAATGGGAGCTCGGGGGATGAATTTTACCCAAATGGTCAACTCAAAAAGAATGGATCGACTGGGGATGAATATTTTGAGAATGGGATTCTCAAAAAAGATGGACGTAGTGGAGATGAATATTTCTCGAATGGAGCTCTCAAGTTGAATGCATCAACTGGTGACCGCTTCTTCTCATCATCTGAAAAGAAAAGAGAAGATCGGGAAAAGAAAAAAGAGAAGTAACGGTATCAAATTGCCCCCAAATGTTTTGAAAGATATGAACTTTTAACTTGAAGCCCTTGGGGGCTTTTTTTATTTCTAAACTAGCATTGAGCGGCGACTACTATTGGACGCTTTTTCCCAAATTAAGGTGTCTGGCCGCATGATAATTTCCCACACCTCTTCTGTAGGAAGCATAATAAGCACATGACGGCCGTTTTTATCTTGCCACTGTCTCCCTTGACCTACACGAATCCAGCGATCTCCCTGTTTAATCTTCTGGACTTTCACAACACCCGTTTCACTAATTTGACAATCTACTGATAATCGCATTATTCAATCCTTCAAAAAATCTTGAAAAGAAATTGACCTTTAACGCTTACGCCAAAACCAAGCCAATTTACGATATTTGACCCATTCATAATAGGTCATAAAAAGGCTTAGCCGCAATCCATGCAGGCCATCTTTGTATCCATCTAGTGTTACGTAACGCCAGTAAAATTGTCGCAACGGTTGCAAAATAAAGTTGTGTGGCTTTGGCCGAACTCCCTGCTCTTTCAATATCTTTGCATCATAGGTTGAATATGCGCGTTGCTTTTTATGGAAATGTGGAGGATCAATATAATTGTAGTGAACAATCGGATTATCAAGATATCCTATTTCACCCTCAACTTCTGCGATTTCGTGGACAGGTCGATAGTAGCGAACTTTAGTGTGCTTTAATAAGCGAAGTTGGTAATCGGGAAACCACCCCGCACCTAGCGTCAAGTTGCCAAAAATATAATTATGGCGAGGAATGTGCCAAGCAGCCTCCGAATAATTTGCTATCTTGTCACGAATCTCTTTTTCAACAGCCTCATTGCCACGTTCATCTGCATCCACAAAAAAGACCCAATCCGTTTCAATGGAATCTAAAGCCGCATTCCGTTGCTGAGCATAATTTTCAAATTTAGATTGAATGACGGTGGCTCCAGCTTGTTTTGCTATCTCTACTGTATCATCATCGCTATGCGAATCAAACACAACAACTTCATCAGCCCACTCTAAGCTTTTGACACAATCATGGATATGCCTCGCCTCGTTCAGGGTGAGAATAACGGCCGTTAATTTAGGCATACTGCTCTCTTATCCTGCCCGAACTGAGCTTTCTTCCCACAAACGAATCGCTTCATGATACGCTTCTTGGATATTAGGGCTTTCTTCATGATCCGCTTTGCGGCTCAATCCAATTTTGACCAATTTCTTAGCAATACGGAAGCGTAGCGGTGTATGGTGTCGTTGATACAGTTTAATACGGCTACGCCATAAATTAATGATGGATTGTGCTGGGATTTGTTTACTGCTTTCCCCCCCATAATGCACAATCTCCGCGGCAGGGACCGTGTAAATTTTCCATCCTGCTTGATGAATTCGCCAGCACCAATCGATTTCTTCACAGTACATATGGAATGATTCATCCATGCCGTTGGTGCTTTCAGTCACGTCAGCCCGCACTAGCATGGTTGCACCTAATGGAAAATCAACAGGGAATGGAGGTTGATCATGCTGATACAAAGTTCGGGGATAACGGCCGTTCCAGCGTGATTCATACAGTCTTGCCGGCATGGGGAACAGATCAAACGTGAGTTGAATAATCCCGGGGAAGCAAAAGGCGCTGTGTTGAAAACGGCCGTTTCCATACACCAACCGTGCCCCAACCATGCCAGCATCAGGTAATGTTTCAATGCTGTCTACTAACTTTCGTAGGGAGCCAGATTGCAACTTCGTATCAGGATTCAGTAAAAAATAGTAGCGAGGAGCAAATGGTTTGGCGGCTTCAATACCTTGATTATTAGCTCGCGCAAAGCCAACGTTGCCTTCATTTTCGATAATATGGGTTTGTGGAAAGAGGTCTCGAACTAATGCAATTGTTCCATCGGTGGAGGCATTATCAATCAGCCAAATGCCCCCATTGACACCGGCTTTTTGAAATTCTGCATAAACGGAACGCAAACAGTCGATCACATAATCGCGAACGTTCCAACTGACGATGACGACTGCAATATCCATTTGATTCATCACTCACCGACCCGCTGTGGAACATCGCGTGCCTCACAATCTTCTCGACTGGATTCGTCTGGGATATCAATGAGGATCGCGTGGGGATCAACATGATTGTTAAATTGTGAGATTTCAACATCTTCATGAATAAGACCTGCCCACATCGGCTGAGGATTACGAACACCAAATTCATCGACAACCCGAATACCGCCCGTTACAATGGCGCGTTCTCCAGGCATGAGATAATAGCTATCACCAATTTTTTCTAGGTCACTTAAGTCACCAACGGCCCATCGATAAGGGTAAGGAGAAAGTTCGTTTTCAAAGCCAATACCTACTCGGAAGACGCCTGATTCTGTTGGCCATCCGACCGTATTGTAATTCCATGTTGAGTCGTAAACTGTGCCAGGGGCTGGACCACTGGTCCGAACAGGTGTGGTTCCATAGTTTCGTACGGTTAATGTGAATTGAAGTGTGTCACAGAGAAATACGGCCGTTGCGTCAAACGACAGGGTTTCTCCTGTTGGGGGTGCAAAAATATCAGCACGGGGCACACCACCAAATTGAATCGTTAGCTCATCTTCTAGACGAATACGCTGACCTTCTGCATCACGGGCCATCACGACCAATGGATAGGTGCCGTCAGGTGGTGGAGTTGCCCCATCATCAACACCGCCATCCCAATTAAAAATATGCATCCCTTCTTTTGTCGCCGGCACATCACGCTCCAACTCTGTAATTGGAAACTCTGTGCCATCTGGCATTTCTAAAAAGACCCGCAATTCATCAACATCTTTGGGGAGGAAAAACTGTGGCTTAACGCGATCATCGATTCCATCTCGGTT
>JANQSK010001012.1 GCA_028284105.1 Anaerolineae bacterium | reverse complement strand
AAGAACATGCCAAACGTAGAATATGTTCATCCAAACGGGGCATTTTATATTTATCTTGATATTTCAAAAACGGGAAGAGATGCGGAAGCATTTGCTTATCAATGTCTTGAGGCTGGTGTGGCCCTTTTGCCTCAAGGATCGAACCATCTTCGCGTCGCATTTACCCAATCAGATACGGCCGTTCGTGAAGGCTTAACAATCTTTGCCAACTGTTTAAAAAACTAAGAGCAAACTCTTTTGATGATTTGTCATCTCTAAAAACAACTGAATTTAGGAATTACACATGAGTCAAACAAATGCAGAAGTAATCGCACAAACCTTAGCCTCCGCCGGTGTCCAGTATGTATTCGGACAACCCGGTGGAGAAGTCGTTGACTTAATCGAATCACTGAGCCAAGAAGGTATTGAATTTGTATTGATGGGTCATGAATCTGCAGCAGCTTTGGCAGCCGGGACATTAGGATTAGCCACTGGGCGACCCGGCGTTTGTTTAACCACTTTGGGGCCGGGTGCAAGTAACTTAACGCTTGGAATTGGTGAAGCCTTCCTGGAGCGTCATCCCTTGATTGCAATTTCAGCCAGAACGCCTGATGAAGCTGATTGGTACAATCATCAACGGTTGCCCCTAAATGAAATGTTTGCTCCTATAACCAAGGCATCGATTGAATTGAACCGCGAAGGGAATGATCAACTTATTCAAAAAGCGATCTCAATTGCTACAACACCACCGTATGGACCAGTTTATCTCACACTTTCTGGCACTGATGCAGCAAGATCACATATTGTCGCTGAGCAATCCTTTGAGGAACTTTCTAACAAGAATCAAGTGAATAGCGAACGATTAAATCAGTTAATCGAACAACTTAACAAGGCAAAAAAACCCGTCGTTGTTGTAGGGATGGCGCTTGATCAACTAAAAGATTGTGGCCCCATTCGTCAATTTTTAAATATGACAGGATTGCCCTATATGGAATCTCCTAAAGTAAAAGGGATGGTTAATCCTGAACAGAATGAGTATTTAGGCACATTTGTGTCGGCATCAGGAGATAAAGCACTCAATAACGTCATCGAGGAAAGTGATTTTGTTTTGGGTATCGGATTTGATCCTGTTGAAACGACGTACCAATGGCATTTGAAAGATAATTATTATGGTATAGCCAGCTGGTCCACAGCCTTTGGCACGTTTGAAGCAAACAATGAAGTTGTTGGTGATGTGCCTTCATTATTGGCAACAGTTGCTCAACAATATGACGGTCATTTTAATTGGCAACAAGATGATTATGAGAAAATAAAAACGGCCGTTAAAGCGGCCGTGACACCAGTCGTTGACCGCAGTGATGCAGGGCTTGCACCATTAAAAGTTGGTCAAATCCTTCGCCAATGTTTACCGGACAATACCCAGATAGTTGTCGACACAGGACAGCACAAAATGCTGATGTCTCAAGTTTGGACAACCAACAATCCTTTATCATTTTTCTGCTCAAATGGACTGTCATCTATGGGGGTCGGGTTACCAAGTGCAATCGCTTTGGCCCTTCAAAATCGCGCCTTGCCCGTAGCGACAGTCATGGGTGATGGCTGTTTTAATTCCATGATTCAAGAGCTTGAAACAGTCAAACGTCTTGATATCCATCCTCTTTTAATCGTCTTTTGCGATCAATCGCTGAGCCTCATTAAAATTCCTCAGCAGATGCGCACTTATCCTTCAAGGGGCGTCAACCTCGAAATGGTAGATTGGGCGATGGTCGCAAAGGGATATGGAATTGATGGGCAATGGGTTTATGATTTTGCTGAGCTTGAAACGGCCGTTTCCGATTGGGTTTCAAATCCCCGAGCACTTGTCTTAGCTGTTCAAATTGACGATGCCCTTTACGAAGGGAACTCATATTAACAAAGGTGTTTTAAAAAGCTGGCCTATCTTAAATAAACGACACGATCGACAAATATCAGTTGTCCTTGGTCGGTTTGGCAAATAAACACACTCACATCCCGGCGAATCCATAAGAGCGTATCAATTTTGTCCATGCCAGCACAGCTCCCAATTGCCCGTGATTCTGGTCCCATATCAAATCGCTGCGAATACCAATTAAACACGATGTTGTAATCATCCTGTGACCGATATGAATCATTCCAGATGTAGCTACGGGGTAAACCGCGATAATTGCTATTTTGGGTCACCACAATGGAGTCAGGATAGATAGCCGAATCCCGTTCTAAACCAAACAGATAGAGCCCCCCAGCGGCAAAAACAAAAAAGATCAGTATAATTCCAACCCCACAACCCAAAACTATTTTTCGATTGGATTCATTTTTTAGATCTAACATGTCAAACAACTTTCCATCAATTTCTGCGCTGCTTGCCGCACCTGCTCAAACAACAAACCCTAATCGGGTCGCCGTTTCAATTGGATTGCAATTGGATAATGATGCAATTTTATGGACAAACTGTAACTTGGCGACTCATTCAGGTGAAAACTTTCATTCTATTAAGCAACTTCTGGATCTCTCCATATTTCCTGCTCTAAAAAACCAATCATTAAGGGATGTGTCCCAACTAATAGAATCATTATTCTCAATTGAACGAACGGTCCGTGTTGAAGAGTTCATCACACCAGAACCATCCTCAACAGTCTCTAGACGTCAGTTTATGGCGAGTGAAGTTGGTCCCCAAACTCCTCAACCAGAATTGGTTGTTTCAGAATTCCAAACACCGCTCCCTTCAGCCATTATCGGCTGTCTCATTGGGCTTCTGATTAAGGCACGAGCAGCTAATCAGCATCAATCTCCTGTGGAAACCTTGGCTGAACTAGTTGACCATCCCTTAACTAAACTGAATCCTCGCCCTACACACTTTAAGCTCCCCAATTTAGGGGACACAGTTCAACCTTACTCTCCAACGATGGTATCGATGGGATATGCAATATTGCCATTTGAAGATGAGAAGGTAATGGGAAAAGGGGGCGAACAATTTCAGAAGCATGTTCGGAATCTAAAAACGCATGTCCGCAGCTGTCAGCCAAAAGGGAAGTATCTTTATTTTGAGCTTTTGGGTGCATACGGCCGTTTATATGATCATCAAATTGGCCGCATTCTGGGGGCTTGCTCAGGTTTGGACCATTCGGT
>JANQSK010000988.1 GCA_028284105.1 Anaerolineae bacterium | reverse complement strand
ATAGACCTCACCAGAAAAGAGTTGTACGCCTGAAATAGGCAATCCTGATGAAAAAACTACTTTAGGCTTTTCTAAGGTAGGGAGTGAACAGGCTGATATTTTTTCCAAGCCAGACACAAATAATGTGTTGTTGAGAATGCAAAGTGAATTGATAAGTTCAAAACCTGAAGCTGCTTTTTTCCAAGTTCGACCCGCATCATCCGTAATGAAAATGTCCCCATCCTCTGTGCCTAGATATGCTGTTTGATCATTTAAAAAGTTGGGGCTTGTCTCAATAGCAGACGGCCGTATTTCCTCATCGAATTCCCCTTTGCGCCAAGCCCTACCCCCGTTGGGTGATTGATAAACGGCCGTTTCGCTTGCCGCCAGCAAATATTCATACCGATCATTCCATACAGGAGCAGCAACTAAATCGATGATATGGAAATCTCGAAGGCCAAAGTTTGATAATTGCCAATGTCGCCCCCCATCTGTAGAGCGGAGGATTCCATCCCCGTCTGTTGCCGCCAGCAAGATTCTATCTTTGCTGTATGACGGGGAAACAACTATTTTCATAATCGGTTCCGTTTGTTGATCGATAAATGTATTGACCCATTTTTCACCCCCATCAAACGATCGAATGATGCTTGTTGGCAGTCCGGCTGAGAATACTGTTTTCCCAGCAATAGCAGCACAATTCGTTCGCCAAAATGGGATACCTTGCATCAACAGACGCCAGTCATCTTCATTCTGCATGAGCAAACCGGTAGGGGAAACCATCAATTTCTGACCAGTTTGCAATTCAGCCATTTCTAAAATCGTGCCACCAGGGGCAATTTGGGCTATTTCGTTCCAATCACTCATAAGTTGGGTCAACACTCGCTATGGTGTGTAATCTTTATTGGTTCGTGGTTTTTTCTTCAAAATTGTGACATCGACGCTCAAGGCCATTACGGCACCGGAAACGGCCGTTTCTAAAGCCATGCGCGTCATCTTTGTCGCATCAACAATGCCCGCTTCAATCGCTGGGACAAATCCTTCTTCAATGATGTGATATACCGTTCCATCATCCATTTCCATCACATCAGCCATCTTCACCTCTGGTGCAGATATACCGGCATTTTTTAAAAGTTGAATAAAAGGGGCTTTCAGTGCTCTTTTCAAGGCCAGCATCCCCATTCGTTCATCGGGATTGCTAGCTGAGTCTAAATCAATCGCATCAGCTGCATGTAAATAAGCGACACCCCCACCAGGAACATACCCTTCCATCAATGTAGCGGATAGCGCTTGAATAGCATGCTCTGCTTTTTGAGCCAAAACGTCTCTTTCTGTTTTAGAGATGGCCCCAACCTGAAGGATACCCACACTTCCAGAAAGGCGGGCCAATCTTTGATGCATCAGATCAATGTCCTCATCATCTGGCATTGTATTATCTAACAAGGTTTGCAATGAGAGTATTTCTTCACGAATGCGTTTAGGATCTCCCCCGCCTTGAATTGCATATAAATTTTCTTTATCTGCTTCAGCTCTTTTGACTCGCCCAAGCTCATTGGCTTTAATCGTAGATAACGGCCGTCCTAATTCATCACCAAGTACAGTTGCGCCAGTTAAGATCGCTAGATCTTCTAACTCTCTTAATCCACCTTGCCCACCTAAATTCAAAGTTCCTGCAACAATGCTGAGGTTGTTTTTTTTATTCTGATGGGCGGATACCAATGTATTTAGGGCTTCACCCGAAATATTGAAAGCGATAAGGAAAAGATTCCTTTTCTTTTGTTGATGGATGAGAGAAAGAAGCGGACCGACTTCATCACTCTCATTTAAATCTCCTGCGTAAAGGGCAACATAACAATCCTGTTGAATCGCTTTTTGAGTTGCGGTAGCTGTAACCAAGTAGGGTGAGATCAGTTTACCGGCCCAGCGACCCCCTTCTAAATAGATTCGCTCTAAATAGGAGGCCATATATTTTTCGACAGTAATAAAGGCATATTTTCCCAAGATATCGAACATCTCACCCAATATCCAAGATAATTTTTGATGCCCAGTAACAGCCTCTGCAACAGCAGCTAATGCCATCTCATTGTTCGCAGGCTTTGACATGTCTTTAATGGCAGCAACAGCTTGTTCACTTGCCTTTTTGATACCATTCTGTACCAAAGGAGCAATACCACCAGCAGCAACCATTCGGGTTGCTTCATCAAGGGTTTGTTTGGCAATAACGGCCGTTATAGCACCGCCATCCCCCACCTGTTGATGCATTTGCCACACCAATTGACGCAAAAGCATCGCCCCAACATCTTGACGACGATCCGGAATCTGAATAATACGACGCGCAATTGTTGCTGCATCACTTAACATCTCTGGTCTTTCTTTTGTATTAGAAAAATTGACGATTGATCCCTTGGTCGGCCCCAAAGTTAACGCAAGAAGATTAGCAAGTTGGTCAAAACCTTGTTTTAAAAAATAAGCAGATTCGGGGCGTGATACAACACCATGGTTATTCATAGACAAACTTTTTAAACCCAAAAATGGGTTCTCCTCCAATAGCACGTCAGAATAGCAAACACCCCATCAAACGGCAAATCGAATATTCTAAATAGCCACATTACTTTATTGCACCCTTGTAATTCCAATGCTAAGTTAATTAGCATAAGATTCGCTCTTATTTAGTTTAGGGGAAACTAAATTGACCAGCTTCAAATATTTGGAAAGAAAATGCTATGCGAATAACAGACCGATTTCAACTTTCACCTTCTAATCTAAAGAGCATGGACTCTTCCATAAAACAAAAAGCAAGAATATTATTCTATCTTTTATTCCCTCTCTTTATTGTTTCTTTAGTGCTTGGGATACTAGGGTTTATCAGAACCCGTTCATTTGATGATGGGATAGGTGTCAGTCTATATTGTGCCGGATTTTTTGCATTTCTCTTGTATCAAATCAGAAATGGAAAGCTTTATTTTACGAGTTATCTTATTCCTGCATCGATTATTATTGCCACAGCAGCCGCAGCATTTGATGATGGGCAGCTCTCACCACGTCATATCACAGCCCTCTTCTTAAGCATAATTATTGCGAGTGTCTTATTAAATGAAACTGCCATTGTTGCTTTTGGCATCATTTCATTGTTACCGATCACGTTAATACCAATTTTTGCACAGATAGGCATGCTGCCTGCTCCACAAATGGAAAGCCTAACAACGCGGTTAACGATAATTATTGGCGTTTGGCTGGTCGCTATCTTTTTGCTTCGATTTGCGGTAAGTAACATTCAGGAGTCAGCAAAGATTGCAAAAAACAGTGCCGAAAAACTTAAAGAGCAAAATAATGAATTAAAGCAAATTCATGCTCAACTCGAAACACGGTCTGGTGAGCTAATACGGTTAAATAATGAGCTGCAGGAAGAAATAAAGCAAAGAGAGAAAGTCAGCCAAGCCTTATTACAAAGCCAAGAATTTAACGAACATATCTTAAACGCAATCCCCGATCTTATCCTTCATATCAAAAGCAATCTTCAAATTACTGACATTAAATTACCCATTGAAGAAAATTACTTCCCCATATTTGAAATCAATGAAAGCTCTCGTGGAAAAAATTTCGCGACGCTTTTACCCAAGCAAATCAGTCAAGATTGGTCTGAGCAAATTCAAAAAGCAATTCAATCTAACACTGAGATTCTTTTAGAATATCAAGCCAATTCAAACTCAGACAATCCATTTGTTTATGAGGTAAGAGTTCTGCCTTCTAGAGAAAATGAAGCTATCTTAGTTCTTCGCGACATCTCAAAGCAAAAAAGACAAGAACGTGCTCATCAACATTCTCAACGATTAGAGAGCATTGGCGTTTTAGCAGGTGGGATTGCGCATGATTTCAACAACTTGTTGACAGGGATTTTAGGTCAAGCATCATTGGCTTTAGTGAAGATCGAGAAAGAAGCTGATCCCACCAAGCACATCGAAAGAACCTTATTAGCGGCACAACGAGCCGCAGATTTAACAAGGCAACTCTTAGCCTATTCCGGTAAGGGACAATTCTTGATTGAGCAAATCGATGTCAATCAATTTATTAAAGAAAGTGCCGTATTACTCGAGACATTAATTCCCAAAAACGTTCAGCTCAATGTGGCGTATAGTGAATGTGAATGCACAATTAACGGCGATAAAGGGCAATTACAGCAGGTTATTCTAAACCTACTATTAAATGCTAATGATGCCTTCCAGCAAGCAAATCCACCTACAAAAAATCCAAAAATAGATTTAAAAATCGAACATATCGAAATTGAAAATGAATTTGAAAATTCATACGTCAAAGAGCGCTTGCAGAAAGGACCATATGTCGCAGTTTCAATTTCAGACAATGGGCCCGGCATTCCAAATGAAATTGTCTCAAGAATATTTGAACCGTATTTTTCTACAAAAGGGTTGGGT
>JANQSK010000975.1 GCA_028284105.1 Anaerolineae bacterium | reverse complement strand
CAGCTCACCCAGGAAGGGTGGGAGCCCATTGGAAAAGGTGATGTGCAATGGTGGACGCGCCAATTTCGCCGCCCCTCGTCGCTCCGGCAAACAACCTTTCAAAAGGTAAAAACGGCCGTTTTGGAGTTTTTGCGTCACTAAATAGAGGTTATCGAGTAAAGAATTCCTCTCTCAGGTTCAGCACTGAATTTCTGCCAGGTCAGCATTCATCAACACCCCCGTTAACTGCGTCATCGTTTTAATCTGGGCAAGCGCATTATCGCAATCCCATCGCTCAATGCCACTAGCCGTTGTCCAATAGTTTCCAAGGAAGCCTCCCTGACCATATCCCGGAATCCCCATCGCGGGAATATGCTTTAAGGCCTCTTTGCCATATACTTTCTCAATGAAATATGCAGGCAGACAAACGACACCGACACCCCACCACCATTGCTGAAAACCCCCATGAATTCCAGGTCGTTCCGGACACACAACCTGTGCCCGCTTCCAGCCATGCGTTTTCACTGCATTAATCCCTTCATCAACTAAATATTGATTATTGCGACACCATAAATAGGATTGCTCAGGAAGGCCGACGGGTTCAATACGGCCGTTTATCTCCCGCCAATCCATCTCCCCAATATGCTCCATCTGAATCATCCCCACAATCGGCTCAATACGCTCAGGATATCGATTAAACCATGAGGCTTTATAATGCACCCGTTCCATGCCTGGCATGTAATGTCGACAATCGAGAAAAACCGTTAAGGTGCGATTGCGTTCAGCCTGTGGAAGTTGCGAATAATATTTAACAATGGCAAGCAGGCCAATTGCTCCATTATCCTGCGTGATTGAGACACCATCCGTATGGTTTATCAGTAATATTTGCTCGTCATCAGGTGTTCCATAATTTTTCCCAGGCAAGTAGCAGATTGTTTGTATGGCTTCTGATGGCTCAATGGTGGCTTCAAGACGCAATGTCCCCATTTTCCCGGCTTTGGCATCTTCAATGACCTGCTTGCCATCTTCACGTGCCAGCGTTAGCCAAGGTAAGTTGTGCAAAGTTGGAACGGCAAAGGAGTACAGCCCAACCGACCGCTCATATGCCATATCGTAAACAATGACCATACCAACCGCCCCACCTTCAATCGCCATTGCATGAAACTGCTGGTAAAGTTGATACATGGTGTCAAAGGTGATTGAAAGTTCAGGGTTGACTTTTTCATAAAGAGGAGCGAATGGTTCGTCGGTGCGATATTCGTAGTCATTGAAGGTTAAAAATTTGAGATAGTCGTCATCTAGCTCATCGGGATGGGGCAAGGTGGGAATGACCACAATTTTGCCTTCAATAGAATCAGGCGGATTGTTGTCATCATAGTAAACCATTTCGGCCGTATTCCCTTCTGGACCAGTAGAACCTGAATAGGCCCCATAATGAGCCACGCGAATCTGTTTGCCATCGGAAACAAAAGACCATTTTGAATCATCATCTGAGGTGTACCAACGTTCAAAAGGCCAACGGTTTTTTGTGATATCTACAACCCCATACTCAACCAGCATTCGTTCCAGAAAATCAACATATTTGTGCCATTTGGGGCTCCCCGTTAAACACGGCCGTGTTTCATCCTTGACACGCATCCACTCAGTCAACTCTTCCGCTGACACGATCCAATCTTGATTTAACTTGGCGCTGGTTGGAGCCATTGTTACTTCTCCTGAGAATAATCAGATATTCAATTGTGTGTCGTTCGTCTTATTTTTATGAAAGGAAAGAAACACCCGTCAGCTCTTCTGACACTTCCCACAGCTTTTGTGCATCAGCTTCATCTCTAGAGGCACGATTCGATTTTAGAACAACAGGATATCCGCTTCGCTGACCTCGACCGTCTGGGCCGTAGTAAGTGCCACCTTTCACATTTGGATCAACAGCTGCCCGAATCGTGGGCAATGCCCCCATATCTGAGCTTTGGAGCAGCATATTAAAGATGGGTTTGATGGGTTTCATATACCACGGATCAAACAGGTGATTGGCTAAATTTGATTGCGTGATACCTGGATGACAGGCCACAGAAAGCATATTGGATCCAGAAGCCTCTAATTTTCTTTGCATCTCATAAGTAAAAAGGAGGTTGGCTAGCTTGGAACGGCCGTATGCCTTGCTAGGATTATAATCACCGCTCTCATACATTAAATTGCTAAAATCCATCTCCCCATTGCCATGCGCCAAACTGCTCACATTCACAACGCGGCCATGTTCACTTTTTTGAAGCGCATCAAACAACAATCCCGTTAATGCGAAATGACCTAAATGGTTGGTCCCTAATTGCCGCTCAAATCCATCTTCTGTTTTGCCAAAAGGGACCATCATAATTCCTGCATTGTTGACGAGAATATCTAGCTTGTCATTGCTTGCTTTAAACGAATCAACAAATTGGCGAACTGAAGTCAAGCTGGATAGGTCTAGTTGCATCACTTCAGCCTGTGCATTAGGCACTTCACGCTTTAAATCAGACAGTGCTGCATTGGCCTTATCCATACTGCGGCAAGCTAAAATCGTTTTGGCTCCCTTTTGAGCGAACGCTTTGGCCGTATCATAGCCAATCCCGCTATTGGCACCTGTCACAATCGTAGTCATGCCACTCATGTCCGGCATGTTGCTTAAAGTCCATTTTTGATCGCTCATTGATCATTCTCCTAAATGCATTCGCTGTTTCAACTCAAATTGATTTTAGCCATGGGTATCAAACTTGTCATACTTTGTATAGTGATTCTTAGGAAGACACCGACTGGTTTCTAATTAAAAAATAGTCTTATAAATTCCAAGTAGTGACAGCAAGATAAGTGTAATCAGCACCAATCGCTTGAGGGTGGCTTCTGGGATGTAGTTAAACAATCGCCCTCCTACCCAGATGCCCAAAACCAAGGGAATGAGTGACACAATGGCCGTATTAAACACCGCCCAAGTCAAAATCCCATTCCAAAATGCAGCCACTAAAAACAGAAATTCAACGACGAAAAAGAAAATAACAAGATTAGCGCGAATCACCCTTACCGGCTGCTTCAGCCCTACAAATCCCCAAGCCGCAAAAATACCCCCGACGGCCGCTAATCCATTAAAAAAACCAGAAATAACGCCAATCCCAAAGATTCGCCGTTGCGTGACTTCTCCTTTAAATTCATACCCAATGAGGGTCAATGTCGCCACAACCGTCATATAGATGCCAATCAGCCACTGAAGCTGAACGGCCGTTAATGTGGCTAACAACCACGTCCCAATAAAAGAAGTAAGAATAGCTCCACCGCACAGCGGCAATAAAATCGACCGATCAATATCTTTTCTAACAGAGTTAAGCATCGTAAAGCTTGCTGCAATTTCTAAAAAGATAACCAAATTGACCACAGCCACAGCGGGCAACCAGAAGCTTGTACTCGCCACCGTAATCGCTGAAAACCCAAACCCGATACATCCTCGCACGATTCCTGCTAGTAACACGATGACATAAAGGATTAGTATGTCAACAATCGAGTCGACAAAAAGGAAATTGGTAACCAAGTCGAGGAACATGAAGATGGAGTATAAAACCCATAATCATTTGAAACAAACCAAGTAAAGTGGTCTTCATTCAGAATAAACTAATTTACAAATTTGATAGCTAAGGCTATACTTTGAGCATTCTCGGCCCTTATAACATCTACAACATCACAATCTAAATAAATATCAGGCCTGTTTATCGCAATGATTTCTTATGATCTAAATAAAAAATTTATAATTCTTGTGCAATAGAATGACAATCTTGAAACTTCTATTGAGCCGGCGGAGGAACAAAATGACCCGTAAAGTTTTTGCACCCGAAATCAACCATTACCAAGCATTAGTTACAAATATTGCAGATGGTCCAATCGTTAAATGGCTTGACCGATTCTCAGGTGAAGCCTTTGATGGTAATTTTAAAAATGCCCCACTAGCAACACTGCTCGAGAATTTTCGAACTTTTTCCCATTCATATTTTGATTGGATAATAAAAAATCATTCACTTAATAACCGTCAGTCACGTCAAACACGCCACGTCTTGTACAAAGCCTTAACAAATCTTTCAGATGAATGGTCAATCATTCACCGTGCCTGCCTTCAAAGAGAAAATCTCATCTTTAGAAACGAACTGCTGGACACAGATGAGGCAGCACGTCATTTATACGTAAAATTTAAAGTATTTGATAATCTGTATAAAAATAATGAAGATGAAAATTTGCTGATGCCGGTCACATATTATGGTAAGCTTTTTTCAATTACCCGCTATGTTTTTACCAATGTACCCATACTTTCAGTGCCTCTTCAAACACTAGGTAGTCCTCACACAAGTCAAAGCGGCCTAGCCCATGAACTAGGGCATCATTTTTACTGGAATTCATTACCTGAAATTTCAGATTTAAACGAAATGCACCGCTATATTTCTCGTCTAATCAAAGAAGCAGTCGCCCATTACCTTGATGAGCATGAAGATTGTCGACCTGAAACCTACGATTGCACAGAAACTTATTGCTTAGAAGATATCTGGCTTAATTGGCAAGAGGAATTGTTTGCCGATATCTGTGGCACCTTTTTATTAGGACCTCAATATATCGAATCTAGTTTGCGCATTGTGGACGAGCAAGGCGTTGATTTTGAATCATTAGTGAATGACGATTTGAAACACCCAATTTCCTATTTAAGACCTTTTATTTGCCTTTCGATATTAGATTGGCTCATTGATAATCCACGAGATGATGTTAACCAAGATGCATATGATGCATTACGAGAAGAACGTTCATCATTGAATTTGAATTGGAAGGAACTAGAAGCAATTGTGTTAAATTCCAATGACCAAAACCAATATCATCGTCAATACAAATCCGTTTCTTTAAGCTGCCTTCAAAAAAGCGTCCCGATCATTATCCAAGCTCTCTTAGGCTCAAGTGAACCTGGTATTGGCAACAAAGAGGAAAAGTATTCATTAAGTGAATTAATAGATTATTCAGAATGGTTAGCTAACCTTCCGAATTTAAATGATAAAAAAGCAAATCGAGCATTTACGGACATCTCAAATCAATATAATTTAGATACGGTCAATGTGGACAATTCTCATTTTTTTGAGAATTTGCTCCAATCAATCCAATCTGAATCTAGTGGGCAGGAAGAGGTTTTTACAAAATTACTTGAAATGGAACTAGGTGTTGAGGAATACTCGCGTAATGTAACCATAGTTTGGGGGAAATTCATTATGGGTGGCCGTAAAAGAAAAAACGCACGGTATCTTAATGAATCATGTTAACAGGATTTTTTCTCATAAGGAATTCTGGTTCAAACAATTCTAACTGACAACCATGCATGGGTGGGGAGCCTCTAATTGACTCATGTAATAATGTGTCTGAAGCGGTGCTAATTTATTATGAAATTTCAGTCTAAATTCTAAAAACTGAGTTTGGCATAACTTAGTGAGTCTGTCAACCTCTCCACTATCAAGTTCACACCTATTCACCAAGAAATCATTTGCTAAACTCGCTCGTAAAAAGTTAATATCGGCGAGTTGATTATATTGGTTTCCTAGAATCTCTAATTCTTTATCAAGCTCCCAAAATCGATCTCTTTTACATTGGTTAGCTGGTTCATACATCTCAAAACGTAAGGGTTCAACTAAACAGTTTAGTTCGATAATTGGATTATTACTTCTATTTTGCAAGAGTATCTCACAAACTTCATCGAGCATGTTCATATCAAGAATACTAAGATGAACTTGGGTGATGTTGATGTATAACATTTGGATAATTTCATCTGAAAGATTCTGTTCATGCTTTAATCCATCCTCTAATTCCAATAATGCCCTGTCATTATCTTGTTCAAATAAATCTATATTTTCTTCCAAACTAGCTTGAACACCTCTGTTTAGATATGTTACAGCTAAATTATTGTTGACAATTGCTATTTGTTCATATTGAAAATGATTTAGTTCTGCCTCAAGGCTTGTATATTTTTCAATAGCCTGGTCATATTTGGTGTTTAAGAGAAAACTATTGGCTTTTAAAAGTTTGAGTTCAAAATTGACAAAATTTTCATCTCCAACTTCATTAAATATTTCTAAGGCTTCTTCAAAAGAATTATTGTGATAATAAATTAAAGCACGGCTTATTCTGCCTATTGTTTTGACGTCCGTTTGTTGAGGAAACGTTACTATTATAAATTTAGGTGAACTCATTTGATAAAATGCTGGATTCTGTTTCAGAGCTGAAAAATTCATAGTAATTTGATCATTTTGACACTGCCCTTTAATTTCTATATCAGCAACCAAATCTGAATCATTAATTATCAAGTCTGGAATAATTTCTAATTGCTCTATAAAATTCTCTAATATCTCATTGTTACAATCTGCAAAATCATCCAACAAAATTTTAGGTGAAGGAAGTGGAGAATCTAGAGGGGGAAGCCAGTCATCTGGGTTTCCCTTTAATATATCACCGCCGACAATTGCAATTGCAACAATTGCAACCGAAATAATGCCTACGATACTAACAATGACTATTTTTTGCCCATTCTGTAACCAACGAGATATTCGACGAGGAACTGTTAGCTCACTCTTTACTACTCTTTCCAAAAGTAACAAGTTTTCCCGCCGCTCCATGTACAAAATTAATTCTTGAATTTTTTCTTCTTTAGTAGATCCACTAAGATTATCAAAATCAATTTTCTGATCGAATCCACGAAGCTTAAATACCAATAATCTTAAATCGGCAAGAGAAAATTTTTCGTTCAGAATATTATAAAGGTTATTCTGAAGAGATCCTAATGTGGTTTCATTTCGATTTTCTGATTGTAACTGGTCACGTTTTTTCATCAGCAATAAATTTTATTAAATGAAAATTATCCGCTCACAATTGATAATAAGGTGTTTCTGACACATTTTGCTTGTGATGGGCAGCAATTGACATCGAATCGCAATAATTATGAGATCAAATGCTTATCCTCGGCAAGTATTTAATCGGATCAATTGTTGGAAAAAATTCTAGGCCCACATAACCCTCGTATCCTGCTTCCCGAATCGCTTTAAAAATCTCCGAATAGTTCAATTCCCCAATATCCAACTCATGCCGACCGGGATTGCCAGCCGCGTGAAAGTGACCAATCTTGTCGATATTATCTAAAATACGCTGGATAACGTGCC
This sequence comes from Anaerolineae bacterium, assembly GCA_028284105.1. Taxonomy (GTDB): domain Bacteria; phylum Chloroflexota; class Anaerolineae; order Promineifilales; family Promineifilaceae; genus QQUD01. Next base: position 207 of record JANQSK010000975.1, on the reverse strand, counting down.
CTTCTGAAATTTGCTGGTGATAGATATCAAAAAGCAGCTTCACATGGGGGCTGTTCACTTGATCAACAATTTCAAACCCTTCTTCTGAAGAAGCTAAAAAGTAGCCTGGATGATCAACCAAAACGTTAAGTGGTTCGAGCACAAGCTGTACATCAGCAGCCTCTAGTAAAGAAACGGCCGTTTTCAACCCTTCTATTAAACTCTGCT
>JANQSK010000349.1 GCA_028284105.1 Anaerolineae bacterium | reverse complement strand
CAATTCAAAACGCTATATGGCGAACGGGACCAAAATATCCACATTAAACCGGCAGATGGCCCTGGGTATGTCTTGAAAATATCCAATGAAGATGAGCTTGAAGGGGTCGTTGATTTCCAAGTAAAAGCGTTGCGCCACATTGAAGCGGTTGATCCTTCACTTGTCGTGCCGCGTGTTGTAGAAACCGTGAACGGGGAGGCATTTACGGCCGTAAAGCATCCCAATGGTAAAAAGCACTTTGTTCGTGTTGTCACTTATTTGCCCGGGGATGTGATTGATAATGTTAAATCTTCTATTTCGCTTCGCCAGGATATTGGCCGTTTTATGGCGCGAGTTGATCTCGCATTACGCAGTTTTTTTCACCCAAACGCTTATCAAGAAATGCTTTGGGACATCACTCAATGTGCAAAGCTCCAACCACACACCCACTTCATCAAAGATCCAGAAGCAAGACAAATCATTGAGCAAACATTTAATCACTTTTTAGGTGACACGTTACCGAAGCTCAAAAAAATGCGTCATCAAGTTATTCATGCCGACGCACACGGAGGAAATGTGCTTCAAGACCCCAGCGACCCTACAAAAGTTGCGGGCCTTCTTGACTTTGGGGACATGATCCACGCCCCTTTGGTGATTGAACCTGTCCTAGCTGCAGACATTCGATGCATCCCCGCTGATCAACTGCTAAAAAAAATGTGTGCTACATTTTCAACCTATGACCAAATTCTCCCCTTGGAAGAGGATGAAATCGACGTCATCTATGATTGCTTGATGATGCGAATGAGCATCACCTGCACAATTACTGCATGGCGGCAGACCGAGACAGCCGATCAACCTGGTTTCTTGCTAGACCGTGAAGCACTCATTTGGCAAACAATTAAAGATATGAACAACCTTGGTCGCGATGTAGTGCAAGCCGCAATCAGAAAAGCTTGCGGTTATCCTCCAACCAGTTCAGCAAAAGTGACGGCCAATTCAACGGCGCTCAACGAAAGAAGACATCAGGCATTGGGCAAACATCTAGCTCATTTCTATAAAAATCCGGTCCATTTAGAACGGGGGAAAGGGGTCTGGTTAGAAGGCCCTGACGGGAAGCGATATTTAGATGGGTACAACAATGTTCCCGTTGTTGGGCATTGCCATCCACACGTTGTCCGCGCCATTTCAAGACAAATTTCAACATTAAATACCCATACTCGCTATTTATACTCTTCACTCGTTGACTATGCGGAACGCTTAGTTGCAACATTCCCCGAATCGCATTTGAATGTAGCCACTTTTGTCAATTCTGGTAGTGAGGCCAACGATATTGCATTCCGAATGGCAAGACATCTTACGGGGAATGAAGGGGCTATCGTGATGGAAGGCGCCTATCACGGTATCACGAATGCCATCAAACCGTTATCACCAAGCCGAAGCCAACCTCAGAATCCCCCCCACGTTAAAACATTAAAATGCCCAGATTTGTTTCGGGAATCAAAAACGGCCGTTGAATATGCGGCTGATGTCGATAGAGCAATCGCAGAACCCGCTAAAGACGGCATGCGACCAGCCCTCTTTATGCTGGATAGCCTTTTCGTGAGCAACGGTAGCCCCACGATTCCTGATGGGTATGTAGCTGCAGTCGTCGAAAAAGTAAGAGAAGCAGGCGGACTATTCATTGCAGACGAAGTTCAATCTGGATTTGCGCGTTCGGGTGAGGCAATGTGGGGATATCAGCTTCACAATGTGACACCTGATTTTGTCACCATGGGCAAGCCTATTGGCAGCGGTTATCCCGTAGGCGCTATCGTTACTTCAGCTCAAAATCTCAATCAATTTGTCAGTGAATCGGGCTTGTTCAGCACATTTGGTGGCAATCCAGTTGCCTGTGCTGCAGGCATGGCCGTTCTGGATGTTATCGATGAAGAAAACATCCTTAATAATTCAAAAGAGACTGGCGATTATTTACGAGATGGTATTCGGAAATTAATATCTCAACATCCACTCATCGGCGAAGTTCGGGGGCATGGGTTAATGGCAGGTGTTGAGCTTGTCAAAGATTTGAAAACCAAAGAACCTGCGATTGATGAAGCCAAACAGCTGATTAACCTAATGCGGAATGAAGGCGTACTTATTAGCACTGGCGGCACATTCGGGCATATTTTAAAAATTCGCCCGCCATTAGTTTTCCAAAAAGAACATGCAGACATCATGGTGCAAACCCTGCACACCTGTCTTACAAAACTAAACCAGTAAATATTTAAATAACAACTATGAAAACTATCGCAACAATTCGCCATTGGAAATCAGATGACAGAGCACAGCTCATCACACTTCACCAAGAGCTCCAGAAATATGAGCGCACATTACGAGATTTACGTTCTCATAAAGACAACTTAAGTGAGTTATATTTTGAATATGAGGTTGATGAGGCGTTTGAAGATCCTGATGTTGTGGGCTCTATTTTTGTCGCAGAAGTTGACGGGAAAATTGTAGGGTTCATCATCTGCTTTATTGAAGGTGATATTCTGGATGATCCCCATGAATTTGTTTATATCATGGATGTGATGGTCACGGACTCATTTAGAGGGCAAGGCATTGGCAAGCAGTTAATTGAGTCAGTTCGGCAATTTGCTAAAGAGCATAACATTACTCGATTGCAACTTCCTGTTTTAGCAAACAACAAAAATGCAATCGAGTTTTATCAAAAAA
>JANQSK010000348.1 GCA_028284105.1 Anaerolineae bacterium | reverse complement strand
TTGAGCGGAAAGAGAGTTTGCTGTAATAAAGATGAGGACAAATAAGATAAAAATCCACTGCCTAATATTCAACATTTGACGCATTACTTCACCTTTTTTAGCGATACGTAACGGCCGTTTCGATGGATTTCCATCTAGGAAATACTACAGATACTTCTTTGATTTAAGGTAGTGGCGAAAGAAAACTTTGCCACTACCTTAACTTACTTTAAAATCCTAGATGAATTATTAAACCACTTCAGGATATGGGATTGGAACTACGAATTTACCACCTTGCTGACGAAACGCATCCTGTTGTTTCAAGATTTCTTCAGCAAAATTCCAGGCCAAAAGTAAAACGTAATCCGGCTTATCTTCCATCAACTTCGAGGTTGGGTATATTGGGAATTGGTTGCCACCCATAAAACGGCCGTGTTTATACTTATTTAAATCAACGACATAATCAACTAATGTCTTATCAATTTCACAGTAAGCCAGAAGTGTAGTAGCTTTAGCGGCTGCCCCATAAGCGGCAATTCGATGACCCTCTGACTTTAGTCCCTCTAAAATACGTCTTAATTCTTTCTTTATGGCTTGCACTCGACCCGCGAAGTCCAAATAGTAATCTATTTTATCGACCTTGCGTTCCTGTTCCATCTTTAGCAAAGAAGTGACTGATTCATCTACATTTTCAGTAGGTTCAATAAACAAACGAAGCGACCCACCATGAATAGAAACACGCTTAATGCGGTTCAAATACAAGCCATGACTTCGGAACAAGCGATCCAACGCTGTAACCGAAAAATAGCACAAATGCTGATGATAAATTGTGTCAAACTCACAATGGTCAACAAGATCAACCACGTACGGTGCTTCGATGACAGCCATGCCATCATCTTTTAGAATGGTGCGAATCCCTTCAACAAAGCCATTTAAATCTGGAACATGGGCCAACACATTGTTTGCTAAGAATACATCCGCTTTTTTACCTTCGCTGACCAACTGCTTAGCCAGTTCAAGCCCAAAGAAGGTGATCATGGTGGGGATTCCTGCTTCAACTGCGGCACCAGCAGGCGCTTCAGAAGGATCAACACCCAAAACAGGAATTCCTTTTTCAGCAAAGTTTTTCAGCATGTAGCCATCATTGCTGGCCGCTTCAACAACAAGGCTATCACTGCCTAATGTCTTCTCAGCCATAATGTCTAAGGCACTTCCTCGAAAATGTTTCAACAATGATGGGGAAACAGATGAGAAATATGGGTATTCTGAATAAAATAAAATCTCAGGTTTAACGGTTTCGCGAATTTGGACAAGGGCTGAATCTGGGCAAAAAACCAATGACAATGGCGCGCTATATTCAGGATCATTGAGCTGTTCGGATGTCAAAAGGCGATCCGCCAATGGCGTATCTCCAAATTCAATAATCGTTTGTAAATTTGACGAGCCGGATGCTCGACAAGTGGTTTCATCTTTATAAATCATATGACTTCTCTAAAAAGATTTATACGTCAAATCTCTGAGGCTAATTTTGTCACGTCAAACATGAAATTATCCAGCCTCAGAGGTCTTTTAAATCTTTTTCAATTCCCTTTGGTTATACGGTTTCTGGCTGTGTCCACCGCAAATTGATATCTAATTTCCCTTCGTCCATCAACATTTTGATGTGCTTAAGGCGACGGTAGCGTGGACCTTCATACTCATTAGGCTGCAAATCAACTCGTTTGTATGCTTCGTACAGTTCTTGTGCCCCTTTACGGGCTGTCCATACAGGTTGGAAGTTAGGCAATGCTTTCGCAATTTTGTCGCAGTTTACACGATAATCACGCTTGTCCGCACCAACGTTAAAATCTTTCTTCGCGTCTTTGGCGTTGGCCGCATATTCAACCTTACTGTCAGGAACGGTTTCTGCAACGATGGTAGCGATATCACGAATTTGATAATTTTCGGTTGAACGTCCTACGTTAAAGGCTTCATTGTGAACCACATCTCGTGGTGCTTCCAGCACGGCTTTAAATGCCCGTGACATATCTCCTATATGAACGATAGGACGCCAAGGGGTGCCATCACTTTTGAGCAAAACGGTGCCTGTTGTGTATGCCCATGCGGCGAGGTTGTTCAACACGAGGTCAAAGCGCAAGCGAGGTGATACGCCATAAGCGGTTCCACTTCGTAAAAAGGTAGGGCTAAAGTTATCGTCAGCCATTTTGGAGACGTCTTGTTCAACCATGACCTTGGAACGGCCGTATGGAGTCACAGGGTTAAACGCAGATGTTTCATCAAGGTAATCTTCAACACCAGCACCATAATTGCTACACGAAGAGGAGAAGATGAAGCGTTCAACCCCAACCTCTTTGGCGAGTTCAGCCAAGCGAACCGAAGCACGATGGTTAACATCATACGTCAAATCAGGGTTCAAATCACCCAATGGATCATTGGATAAACCTGCTAAATGAATGATGGCATCAAATCCATCTAAATCTTCAGCCACGATATCACGAATATCTTTTTGAATTTCAACAATATCTGAACGTGGGCTTTCTTCACCAAAGGTTGCCCCTCGGTACAAATTGGTGTCCATGCCAACGATGTCATGTCCAGCATTGACAAGCATTGGAATCATTACTGTGCCTACATAGCCATTATGGCCAGTCACTAATACGCGCATATTATTGCATCCTCTCTTTTTGTTTAGAGTCTCAATCTTTCTGTCAATTACATAGTACGAAAAATCAGGCCATAAAATAGGCATGATAAATTGCTGTTTATTCCCAGATTTTCCACGGCGGTGAATCTGATGCCCACAATGATTCAAGAATTCGTTTATCACGAATCGTATCCATACATTGCCAGTAGCCATCATGGCGATACGCCATTAATTCACCATCAGCAGCCAATTTTGTCAAAGCCTCTTCTTCAAATGAAGCGCTATCACCGCTAATGTAGTTCCCTACTTCGGGTTCCAAAACAAAAAAGGCGCCATTCACAAACCCTTCAGCTGATTTTGGTTTTTCTGCAAATGAGCGAATCAAATCACCTTCAAATTTCAAATGGCCAAAACGGGTAGCAGGTAAAACTGCCGATAATGTGGCGATTTTGCCGTGTGATTTATGAAACGCGAGTAAGTCATTTAAATCAATAGTTGAAACGCCATCACCCCAAGTTAACATAAAGGTTTCATCCCCCATGTAAGGCAATAAACGCTTGATGCGCCCACCCGTTTGGGAGTTTGCACCAGTATCAATGAGATCAACTTTCCAATCGACTGTCTCGCTAGGGTGCATCTCAACATTTCCCGTACTCAAATCAACGGTCAAATTACTTTCCATCATGCAATATTCTGTAAAGTATCGTTTGATCACCTCACCTTTATAGCCCAAGGCGATTGCAAACTCATTAAACCCATAATGTGCATAATGCTTCATGATGTGCCACATAATAGGGCGGTCACCAATTTCAACCATAGGCTTCGGTTTAATTTGTGTCTCTTCAGACAAACGGGAACCTAGCCCCCCAGCTAATATGCCAACTTTCATAGATTGTTACTCCTTACTGTTTTCATTGTGGAATATCCCCCTGCCCCAGTCAAAATTTTGATTCATGGCTCAATGGAATTCTATAGTAGAAAAAATCAAGGCTGAGCAGAAAAAATCAAGCAAAAATAAAATCAAGCATTCAAGAACTCACAGCAAATCTTCTCCATTTTTTGCTATAAGGTTCTTAAAATTTCTTGTTTCTCATAAACTACGCTTGGTCAAAATGTTGTAAAAATCGTAATGATGTAAGGTTACAAAATTTCTTACATGCAGAAAGCAACTTAGACAGCTTGCTTACTCGCCATTGACCTGAAAAAGGGAATTCGCTTCCCTAGCATTGGCCTAACAAGACCCCAAATTTCTTGGACCAAAGACCACTGAACAATAAAGACAATTGGAGTGTAAACAATTGCACCTAGGAAAATTAAACTAAACAGTCCTGGGAAGCCATACTGTTCGCCCCAAAAACCCAAAAGCTGCGTCTTCAAACCGATAACGGCGATATACATCACGATACCTGCGGCGACGGTCGGCACGATGGATTTGATCGTTTGACGTGCTGAACCTGGCAAGATGGTATTAACTTGATAGACATTAAAAACTGCCCCAAACATATGTGAAACCACGACAGCAATTGCCACACCCTGAATGCCAAATTGAAGTAGTAATAACGCTAAAGGAACCATGACAGCAAGCAATAGATAGCCGGCTCGCGCGTTGTAATGGGGCTTGCCAACTGCGAGAAACAAGGGTGAGGTGTTGGTTGAGATGGGTCTAGAAATCAGCATAAACCCATAAATTTGCAGAATTGGGATCATGGGCACCCAAGTTGGCCCCCATAACACGCGTACAAGCTCAGGCGCAATCGACATTGCTCCAAAAGCGAGCGGCACAACGATAAGCATCACAAGTTGAACACTCTTTAAATAGATGCGTGACAATCGTTCAGGATCGTTTTGTATTTTTGTGTAGGATGGGAAAAAGACGGCTCCGATCACATTATCACTAAACTGTTTAATTGTTGTGTTGGTCAGATCGTAAGCTTTTGTATAGAAGCCCAACATCGCCTCACCGAGCACCCGCCCAACGAGCCAATCATCCCAATGGGTGTGGAAATAGTTCAAAAGCCCACTCCACATATTGGGCAAGCCAAAAGCGAGAAGGCTTCTGGCAATTGAATTGTCCCAGCGTGAAGGGGTAATCCATTCCCAACCCGGACACATAATCCAAGTCATGAGCGTTCGCAAGATCGAGCTTGCTAAGCGGGCAATCACCAAACTCCAAACACCATACCCCGCGATAGCAAAGCCTAATGCCACAAAAGTGTATGAAATTTGCTGAATCAAATTGAAGGAGCTTACACGACCAAACAGCAGATCTTTTCGAAGTAACGAGGTCGGAATCGTCGACGCAGTGTTGATAATGATCAAAAACGCCAACCAGCGCATAATCTCAACAAGGTCTGCCACATTCTCAGGCATGGTTAAAAGTCGCGCTAATGGTTCAAGATTGAAATAAACTAAACCAAATAGAATGACCGCAAAGCCCATCATCATCACAAAGGATTGAAAGGCCGATTTTTTGCGATCCAACTCCGTATGGATGATAGCCCCGCCTAACCCCAACCCAGTAAATAGATTTGAAGTCTGAAAGAGGATCATCGCAAGCGCAACAGCACCAAAATCTTCAGGACGAAGCCACCTAAGCAGGAGAAATGATGCGGCCAAATTTATGGGCCTTAGTGCGATGGTTGCGGCGGTTGCAAGCATGGTGCCGCGTGCTGTTTGTGACTTTAAGTTATCGATGTGTCACCTCATTTCAAAATTGGCTCGTACGCTTGAGATATGTACATATCAGCGATGTCAAGCCAACTGTTTCCTCTACGGATATTGCGGGCGTTTTGCAGCGTTTCTTCGAAGAACTGTGATTGATTGATGAATTGAGCCATCGACCCTGCGATTGCTTCTGGTGTATCTGCACACAGTAACCCATTTACATTTTGTTCAACCACTTCTCGGTGAGAAGCCACATCGGTAGAAATGATAGGCATCCCTAAGGCTCGGTATTCAAGCACTTTAATCGTTGGCTGGTAGTGCCAAGTGGGTCGATCTGGCACATAGGCAAGACCAACATCATAGGTTGATAACGTTTGGGGGACTTGCTCATAGGGAATGGCTGGCTTGATTGAAACGACAGATTGAAGCCCTAATTTGTCCACGATTGATTGATAGTATCCCTCTGACGTGTCAGGACCAATCAAATGGAGTTGAAATCGATCTGTT
>JANQSK010000935.1 GCA_028284105.1 Anaerolineae bacterium | reverse complement strand
TGCCCGTGTAGACGGGCATCCAGTGGACCCCCGCCTTCGCGGGGGTGACAAGTTGAATGTTTTTGTTATCTAAAAATATGTTTTCAACAAAGCAGCCTTCGCGGGAGTGACCCAGCCACTAGCCAGCTGAGCCTGTCGAAGCCATTTGATTAAAAGGTATTATTTTTCTAAACAAACCAATTGATAATGCCCAACAGCACAATAAAGCGTAGAAACTTACCTGTAATCACCCAAAAGCTAAAGACACGCCAATCGATGTTGAACGCCCCAGCCACTAGTGCCAATGGATCCCCCACGACGGGAAGCCACACAAAAAAGAGCGCCCAGTTCCCCCACCGATTAAATATCCTTTCAGCTTGCTCCCACCGCTCAGGCTTGATTGTGATCCATCGAGAGAAGATAAAGTCTGTCCCGCGTTGACCTACAAAATAGTTGACTAGCGAACCCAAATACCCACCTGCTGTGGCCCATACGGCCGTTAACCAAATATTGAATCCTAAAGCAGGCATGGCCGCCACAACCACCTCGTTCGAAAAGGGCACCAGCGTCGAAGCAATAAAGCTCACCAAAAACACCCCAAAGTATCCCAACCCCAAAGCCCATTCTGCTAAATCCGACATGACAGATAAATTCCTTCTTTAAATGATATTAATCCGAGGTACAAGCGGTGAAATACCGGTGACGACCTTATATTCACTGCTGTTTCCCCATTGAGCCACCTCACGGATTGAGATTTCTTCTGTTCCCTGTGTGCCAAACAAAACAACTTCATCTCCGACTTCAATTGTCTCATATCCCGTGATATTCACCGTCACATGATTGGCTGACATATACACAATTAAAGGATGTCGATGCCCCCGAATAAGCACATCCCCCTTATTCACCGCATGAAAGGGATATCCGTCCGCATATCCAATTGGCAAAACTGCCAGCTTCATATCTCTCTCTACCTTTCCGCGCTGATGATAGGCAATGGAATCACCAGGTTTGACGTCTTTTATCAAGATAACACGTGTTTTTAGCTGCATTGTCGGCAAAATATCATCCATGCGCTCTGACTCAAAACCATAAAACGCATTCCCGACTCTAACCATATCTAACATAGGAACATGCTGCCGCATAACAGCTGCGCTGCTTGCTGCGTGTTTAATCCCAACCTCAATGCCTTCAGACGTTGCCGATTCACAAACGGCAAGAAGACGCTCAATTTGAATCTGATCCATCTCATGTTCTTCAACGAGGGTGGTAAATATGCCTTCAATTTGGACGTTTTTTAACGAACCAACCATTTTAATAAACGGAAGTGCTTCGCTATATCGAACGCCAACCCGTGAAAGCCCTGTATCAATCTTAATATGCACCAGCGCTTTTTTACCCATGGCTCTAGCGGCATTATCTAAATCACGAACTGCGTCAGTAAAAACGGATTGGCTTATATCATGGCGAACAATTTCAACAGCTTCATGAGTAGAAAATGGACCCATATTGAGCACAAGGTCACCAATCTTTTCTTGTCGCAACACCAACGCCTCTTGAACTTTCACGACGCCAAAGCGCTTAATTCCTTCTTCCTGCAAAACCCTTGCCGCACCAATCATGCCATGCCCATATGCATTGCATTTTACAATCGCCAAAATCGGGGTTTCGTTTACCAATTTTTGCACATGATTGATATTGTGACGCATACGACGCGTATCAATTTCAACCCAAGGATCATATGAGTCAATTAGGGTATTTTTGGACACTGTTGCTACTGGAAAGTAGGCTAAATCAAACTGATTACGGGGCAAAGCAATTGAGTTTGTCATAACTTAACTCGTCAAAATAATTACTGTTTATTATTGAAATAATGCGTGATCGTATCACGTAATCACTTTTAAAAATAATTGCTAGATGATCATTATTCATTTTGTGACAAACATCGCACTCCCACATAAAATCAATTGGTATGAAGCGACTACTCCTCATAACACTCGGCATTTTTCTCTTATCAGCCTGTCAATCGGCCAATAACAGTGACCCTGTCGATGCCACCATCACCATTGACCCAACGGATGTCAGACAAACAGTCGAAGGTTTTGGAGCATCTGGCGCTTGGTGGGCTCAAGATATTGGCGGCTGGGAAGACGAAACCCGACAAACGATTGTCGACCTACTCTTTGACCAAGAAAGTGGCATCGGTCTTTCCATCTATCGATATAACATCGGTGGAGGTGATAATCGCTTTATCCGGGATGAGTGGCGCAAGGCAGAGATATTTGAAGTGAGCCAAGACGTCTATGATTGGAATCGAGACGCCAATGCAATTTGGGTACTTAAGGCTGCTCAAGAGGCTGGCGTTGAAAACTTTGTTGCCTTTGCAAACAGTCCACCAGCTCGAATGACTATTTCTGGCCGGACGAATCAAGAGTTTAGCAACAATGCCCAATCAAACTTAGCCCCAGAAATGTACTCTCAATATGCGCAATATTTGGTTGATGTGGTGGCCCATTTGCAGGAGAATGAAGGGATTCCCATTGGCTGGTTAAGTCCCATCAACGAACCTCAATGGGAGTGGCAGATTGCTAGCGGCCAGGAAGGAAGCCACTACACGCCAGCAGAAACGGCCGCTTTAACCAAAGCAGTCCTAAACGCCATCCAAACCAATAATCTTGATGTCAAGCTATCCGTTTTTGAAGGGGGTGAGTGGGCAAAAAGCTCAACAGATTACGTCAGCCCACTGCTGAACAGCACAGAGCTTGCACCACATATTGACCACATCGCCATTCACTCCTACTGGTCTACGGCCGAAGATAAAGCCCAGTTTGTTAAAATGATGGATAGACGCTACCCAGACATTGCCATCGAAATGACCGAGTGGACCGAAATGACCGGAGGCCGTGACACCACCATTGACACCGCCCTGACGATGGCCAATGTCATCCACGATGATTTAACGATCGGGCGCGTCACGTCTTGGCAATATTGGATTGCCGTCTCCAAATATGATTTTCGAGATGGCCTTATCTATGTTGACGTTGATAGTCGCGAAATGATTGAAACAAAGCGACTGTGGGCAATGGGGAACTTTAGCCGATTCATTCGCCCACTGTCTCAGCGCATCATGGCTGAGAGTGACCATGACAAGCTGAACGCCACGGCCTTTTTCTCCCCAGATCAAGCCCAACTGGTTGTCGTCATTATCAACAATGGAGCCGACCCGCTGGCTGTGTCGCTAGATGGCATCCCTGAGGAATTTGAGCAGGTGTCTTTATACGAGACATCTGCAGAAAATGACCTATCTGAGGTTTTTTCAGGTGAACGGCCGTCTACTTACTTTATCGAAGGTAAGGCTGTAACTACAATAGTGCTTGAGAAACAAGTAGAAAATAGTATAGAATAATCTATCAAATATTCTTGATATTTTGCCACCATATAAAGTCTGGATTTTTTCGGCCTAATGTAAAGTTAGCCCTCATTTCAATTTCCTGAATAACATTTTTCATTACCAACGTATTCGGGTTTTGAACTAATTGCCAATGTCTAAGAATTTCTGGAGTAGACACTATTTGAATATTTTGATCAAAGGATCTCATAATTTTAGTTGCTCTTTTATCGTCAGAAGCAAATGCCCAATTTCGATGTTTTGCAATCGCCATTGATGCAGCTTCACCATCATCTAATCTTTGAGAACTAAAGGAGAGGAACGATTTTTTCTCTTGATCAGATTCAAAATTAGTCAAATGTAAAAGACCTTGGGCAATTATTGTTTCAAGATCGATTTTTTCTTCATTCTTAGGTACGCTTTTATTCGATTTATAATTTAAAATCGTCAATGCTTCATAATTCACCACATAGAAAGTAGCTGCACATGATTCGGATATTGACGATAGGATACTTTTTAATTCCCTAGAAGCATACAAATTCATCAAAACACAGGCATCTAATATTATGCACTCATGATTGATTGTTATCTTTTTACTCACACACTTTCTCCTACGATTGCATTGACTGGTCAATACTAATGTCAATCAATTGATCATGAGTAACGTCACTAGTATGAGAAGATAATTTTTGTGTTACCGCTCTTGCATTTAACCGATTTACCCTAAGCAATGTTGCAAATAGCCCTTCGCTAATCTCTCCTTTTTCAAATGCTTCTACTGCAAGATATTGATACCGTAATGGTAACATTGAGCTCTGTTCGGGAATTGGTGATAAACCCAATTGTTCTTGTGCATCTTTTACTTTAATACCTCGTTCTCTCATTCTCTCCCAAGTTCCATTTGGAGCTACACCTAAATTTTCTAATCGTCGCACCAATGCTGACAAAGAAACACCATAATAGTTAGCTAGCACACATAAGTCACCAATTGTGGGTTTAGATTTTGATTGAAGCAGTTTGTGATAGTTCCTTGTCAGACCACTGGTTGGCATCAAGAAAAATTTGGCAAAGAAATCGGCAAATTGTTCACGCTCATAAAAACTTTCATAAAAAATTGCTGATTTAAAACGATGAACTAAAAAATGCGCATACCCATGGGCTAGAGACCAACGTCTTCTTTCTTCGGGGTGATTTTGATTTACTGCTAAACATCCTCCTAACTCATCATCATAATAGTACATTTCAGAAAAATGCGAATCCTTAAAAGGAATATAAAAGACCCGCAATCCAACTTCCTGCTCTAATATTGTTCGCAATATTGGCAATGGGCCATCACCAAGCCCAAGCCTATTCCGCTCTTGAATTGCGACCCCTTCGGCAGCTTGAGCAGCTCCTAATCCTTCAATTCGATATTGAACTGGATAATTACGATTTAGCGGAGCTCCCATAATAATTTCTAATTCAAGATAATTTCGACATAATTCCTGAAATTCAACCTGAGATATCACAATTTTTTCGCTTTCGATTTTTACCGAAGATGATGGGCCTCGAAATTGCACCTGAAAATCCCTCGCCATGGGACGTGGTCGAATAAAATCACTAATGGAACGACCATAAGCTTGTACAAGACTAATTAACTCATCGGGTTTAATACGCCTTTTACCTTGCTCAATTGCAGTAAGAGTTGTTCTAGCAACATTTATGATTCTTGCAGCATCTTCTTGTCGAAATCCTCTCTGTTCACGGGCAAGTTTTAAATTCTGACCCAGCTCCCGTGGATCTAATTTATCAATTGCATCTGCTGCCATTTTTCATCCTCCAAATAATTCTGATAATTTGTATAATTCATGCCATTTTTTATAAAAAAATTAAAATCCGGCCATTCTCGCACGTACGTTCTGTATAAATTAACTAAATCATTTTTTACATCATCAAAATTTCTATTACTCCGAGCAGATACAGCACTAATAATTTCTGGTAAATCATTTGGATAACTCATTGATAATTGAAAAAAAGGTTCTTTCGAATCAAGTGCATTCGATAATATTTGAACTTGCTGATCCATCAATCTCCAAGATGACAAATGCTCTTGCTGAATTATTTTTCCATGAGGAAACAAATATTTAGTTTTGTCCTTAATATCAGCTGCAATCAGAGCTTGTCTCCTTAATAGGCACGAAGAACAATAACCACATTGAATGTGTTTTTCACGACGTAATCCATCACAAGAAATAGTTTCATAAATAGTTTCCGGATATTGTTTAAGGGAGGAACACATTTGCCCTTTGGTCTTAAAAATAAATGGATTTTCAATTAAGAATTGCTCACCAATCAGTTCAGAAATAAAGTTTTCCAATTTAATCAAAGAAAGAGGATGAACAGCTTTTGAATGATCTCTCCCTACTCCTCCTGGTAAAGGGAGATTAATTGCCCCAATACCTGTCTCATAAATGTGCAGTTTCTTAATTCCAGAAGATAATGCACATACAGCACCTATAAGAATGAAAACAACACCCCTAGCTCTATGACTCTGATTATGTGTAAATCGTTTACCATAGCTTGCATAAATTGGAATATGCAAAAAACGTAATCGTCCAGCCACATTGGCCCAAAAACGAAGAGCTTTAAACACTTGGTGCTGTGTTTTTTGCATAATTTTATTTCCACCTGTACCAATTAAGGTAAAAGTCTTATTTCCTTCACGCAATCTATTATCCAAACCAGCAAGTGAATCAAGCCCTCCGCTCCATAAAGCAATTTCAATATTCTCAGACTTATTTTTGAGTTTGAAGTGCTTAACAGAAATCTCTGCTTTCCGCTTCGTAGCAAAGCGAGGATAAAATTCGAAAGTCCAGAGGTCTTTCGTATACCAATACATGATATTCTGTATAAGTTGATGATGACGCTTGAATAGATCTGGATTTCTTAATCGCATTGATATATGCACTTTAATACTTTTGTTTTGATTAGGGACAGCCAACTTATCCGCAAAATGAATAGCAGTTGCAATATCTAACAAGTCAGCTTGAACAGAAGAAAGGGATTGACCAGCCAAAAAAGGAATCTGTTCATTGTCTAATGCAAAATCAAAGTCATTAAAATGAGATTGTGATAATTTATAAACTTTTGCCTTGTTGAAACCGTCTACCATGTCATCGAATACAAACTTATAATCAATATTATTCATTGATAACCTCGCGTTACCATGCCTCATCATCAATATCCAAACATGCTTCCTTTAAACGATTTGGCCTTCGTAATTTACCAACATCTCCAAATTTTATTAGTTGTTTAACAAATTCATCGCATCCTCGATTAATATGTGGACGCATATCATCTAAAATATTATTAATTTCGATTGGATCAGCATCTTTATAATGAACTGGCGTTTCCTGAACTCTATCTTCGAAATCTTTTTTAAAGATTGTATTTACATAATTTTTAAAAAGTATCAAATCAATTTCATCATTAGCAACTTTTCCATGCTGAATTTCAACCAATGATTTTTTACTTGCTTCCACCATAATATCCCTTCCTCTTGGGCTGCTATTCCAAGCTCGATTTTTACTCAAATCCATAATTTGGTTGCTATATTTACTGAAAATTATCTGACCACCGTTTCGAATTAAGGTGAAAGCATCCCGCAATATAGGCATGAGTTCATTCCCGAGCTCTATAGGTACATTCCCATAACTTTTGATCCTACCTTTAAGGGGATGTAATAATCTATAGCCTAAAGTAGATGGCTCCCAATGTCCTTCACACATTTGGCCATATACTCTAAGGAAGGGTCTATTTAGAGTTGGGTGAGTAATATCTCCATCCGGCATATTTGTTCTCATTTTTAAAAAAAAATTTATAAGATTTTCGAATTATAAACAACAATTCTGACATTGTCAATGCTATAGAGGACTTTTAATAATAAATTGTCAGATCCTCTTAGAGCAAATTATGTAAAAAATTAAACTTGATTCTTAACTAAACAATTTCAAATACCATCCCCAAATTTTTTTGATAAACTCAGCATATGTTATCTTGGATTGTTGCATCAATTAAATCCGTCTTAGACAAAAAGAAAAATAAGCCGCATCAATCAAGCCTCTTCCCATTGGTGATGCCCTTTATTCTCCTCATTGTGGTGGGTACCGTCGTCTATGCCTTTCTCGAAGGATGGACCCTATTCGATTCGCTTTATGCCACCATCATCACCGTCACCACAGTGGGATATGGTGATTTATCACCACAGACACAAAGCGGCCGTATTTTTGCCATCTTCTTTACTCTCGTGGCTATCGGTTTAGCAGGCTACGCAATTTCAAGCGCAGCGGCCATATTATTTGAAACCCAGCAAGAAAACCGCGAAAAAAGAATCTATGAACAGCGTATGAATGAAATATCAAAATTAACAAATCACATTATTGTTTGTGGGGGCAGCACCATAGGAAACAGAGCAGCTAGCGAGTTTAAACGCCGGGGCTTCCCTTTTGTCATCATTGAGCAAAATGAAGAAAACCTAAAACGCACGCTGTTATGGCTTAACGACACCTATGTCCAAAAGCGATTAGCCCACTATGAAACGTTAGAAGAAGTCGATTGGAGCATTGAAGAACGCATGACAGTTGAAGAGCTTTCCCGAGCAACTGGCATTCTTTATATGTTAGAAGACCCAACCGAAGAGCAACAGCTTCGCGCAGCGGGGATTCAACGCGCCTATGGGGTTGTGACTGCCATGGAGGATGATCGAGACAATACGACCATCATTCTAAGCGCCCGTGATATGGCAAATCGGCTCAATAATCCCAAATTACGCATTGTAGGTAGTGCAGAAACGGATACGAATATTCATACGTTGTATCTCGCAGGGGCTAACCGTGTCATTTCGCCAAATATGATGGGTGGGATATCTGTGGCGTCCAATATGCTAGACCACGATGCGGCCGAA
>JANQSK010000931.1 GCA_028284105.1 Anaerolineae bacterium | reverse complement strand
ATCGGCGACCTTGATTCAATCAGCCTAGAAATCCAAACTTGGTTGAACAATTCAAATTGCCAAATCCAGGCATACCCCGCAGAAAAAAATGAAACCGATTTAGAGTTAGCCCTTTTATTTGCAGCCGAGCATTTTGATTCACCTATTCTACTTTTTGGCATGCTTGGCGGGCGCTTGGATCAGATGCTGGCCAACATTTTATTGCTTACCCACCCTAAGCTAAAAACCAAAGAAATTCAGCTGGTTACCCAGCAAGAAAAGGCATGGCTTATCTTTGAGCAAAGCCAAATTAAAGGGCGTGTTGGAGAGGTCATTTCACTCATTCCATTAAAGGGGGATGTCTATGTGAATACCACTTCAGGTTTTAAATACCCCCTCCATCAAGAGGTGCTCGCATTTGGGCCAGCCCGGGGTATCAGCAACGTGTTGACTAGTTCTGAAGCAACCGTCCAAATCCAATCAGGTGTGCTTTTGTGCGTACACAATACCACTCACCAATGAGCCAAATACCCGCCATCAACCACTAAAATTTGCCCCGTCACATAAGAAGAGGCTGGAGAAGCAAGATATACGGCCGTTCCAACAATCTCTTCTGGATTTCCCCATCGCTTGAGAGAGGTACGTTGTTTGAGCCAATCCCATGTGAACTGTTTCTCGACCATATATTGATTGGTTTCAGTTGCGAAATACCCTGGAGCAATACCATTGACATTGATATTATGCTCACCTAAATCAGCCGCTAACCCTCGAGTTAAGGCGGTTAAGCCTCCTTTCATCGTTGTGTAAACCGTGTCATTGGCATTGGAGATAAAGCCTGCTATCGAAGTCATATTGATAATACGGCCGTTTCCTTGCTCAATCATCAGTTTGCTTGCTTTCTTAGCCAAGAGCATAGGGGCTCTTAAATTGACTCGCCACATCTGATCGATTTCATCGTCATCAAATTCTTGCAAACTCCGTCTATCTCGGATACCGACATTATTGACAAAAATATCTAAACGGCCGTATGTGGTTTCGATATGGTCAAATGCGGCATGAATAGCTTGATCATCTGATACATCAAACGGGAGTGCAGCGACCCGTTCTCCAGATGAGGAGATTTTAGACATAGCCGTTTCGAGGCGCTCTTGAGAACGGCCGTTTAATAGTACCGTTGCCCCTGCTCCCCAAAACCCGCGAGCAACCTCAAAGCCAAGTCCTTTGCTGGCACCCGTAACAAGCGCAATTTTATTTGCTAAAGAAAAAATTGATTGAGTCATAAAATTTAAAATGAGATCACTATTCGCTTGACTTAAAAGGTATCGCCACGTTTGTTGATAATTATCCCACCATCAACAGGAATAACAGCCCCGTTGACATAGGATGCGGCTCGTGAGGCGAGGTAAATCGCAATTCCAGCCATATCTTCCGGTTGGCCAGTTCGACCGACTGGACACGCCTTCGCCACTTCAGCTCGTTTTTCATCTGTATCGAGGAAAAATTTGGTCATTTGGCTTTCAAACGGACCAGGCGCAATGGCATTCACGGTGATGTATCGACGGCCAAGCTCCGCTGCTAAAACGCGAGTGAAGTGGTGAACGGCCGCTTTACTCGCAGCATATGGAAAATTATCCATGGTGGGTACAGATAATCCATCGATGGAGCCAATATTAATCACACGAGCAGGATCTTCAAAGGATGCAGCAGCTTCAAGCAAATCTATCAAATCACGTGTGAGCAAGAACAAAGATTTCACATTGAGATCAAACGTGCGATCATACCCTTTCTCTGGGAACTCATTAAAAGGGGCTCCCCATGCAGCACCTGCATTATTCACTAAAATATCTAGCTTTTCTTCTCGCTCTTTGATGCCTGCAACGAGTTTTTCACGACCTTCATTGGTGGCTAAATTTGCAGGAATGGCAATACATTCACCATATTGAGACAGTTCTTCAGCCACTTGTTCACAGACTGATGATTTTCTTGATGAAATATACACCTTTGCCCCATTAGCAATATACCCCTTGGCAATCATCAAGCCAATCCCGCGTGAGCCACCAGTCACTAACGCTACCTTGCCTTCCACCGAAAACAATGAAGATAATTTGAATGAATCCACAACTTTCTCCTTTCAAGAAACCCACAGCGTGGCGATGTGCCTACTGATTAATTTATTTGCTGATATACTCCCACTATACCAATTTTTCAGACAACAGGCAGGAGAGATTGAGATGCGATTTCATGAAGACCAAATGGATTCATTACAGTGTTCTGACGGCGTAAACCGAGACATTCACATTTGGCAACCTGAGAACCCCAAAGCAGTGTTTATTGCAATTCATGGCGGGATGGCACATGCGGGTGATTATTGCACACCGGCACTCTATTTCAAGGAAAAGGGGTACGCCACAGTTAGCTACGATATGAATGGGCATGATCGCAAAAAGAAAGTGTTTATTCCAAGCTTTGAAGTCTTTCTTGATGATCTAAAACTGTTTATTGATTGGACAAAACGGCATTACCCAAACCTACCGCTTATTTTAATGGGCCACTCTATGGGAGCCTTGATT
>JANQSK010000892.1 GCA_028284105.1 Anaerolineae bacterium | reverse complement strand
CCGAGTTGATTTGGAACGCTATTGTTGAACGCACACCGCTCAAACCCCTTTGGCAACTACCGATTCGGAATTCGAATAGTGCCGTTTCGGCCGTTTCTTCTCTTCCTGACTTTAATTTGCCAGCGGTGTGGCAACTTATGGCCTTTTTAGGCGCCTATGTGCTGCTCATTGGCCCCGTCAATTACTTTGTTTTGCGAAGACGCAACCAACTCGATCGCGCTTGGATAACTATTCCAGCTCTTGTGGTTCTCTTTAGTGTAGGAACCTATATTGTTGGGGCGCGTATTCGTGGCAATGAAGCTATTGTTAATCAAGTGTCCATCGCCTTTAGCCAAGCAAATGGGGAGCAGGCACAGGTTCAAACATTGCTTGGGCTGTATGCGCCTCAACGCGGCGATTATGATGTGACGGTTCCGCAGAATGTGGCAATACGGCCGTTATCAACAGGCTTTTCAAACTTTACCGGCGGCGCACCTGAGAAGATTAGCGTCTCAGAGCAAACAAGCATTAACGATTTACGTTTAGATGTCGGTGAAATTGCAACTTTTGCGACCCATTCGGTTCAGTCCGCCATTCGTGTGGATGGACAAGCTACCCTAGAAAGCGAAGGGGAATCCGTCAGATTAACTGCTTCAATCCTGAATAACAGTGATGAAACCCTAGAAAATGGAATGCTCTTATTTGGCAATATTGGCATTGATATTGGCGAACTTCGTCCAGGGGCCAGTGAGCAAATTGACCAAGTTTTTACCCAGACGATTCTTTCTCGAAGTGGGTTTTTATCGACAGGCGCAACCTCTTTCACACCTGGAAGTAGCCCATTATCCAATAATATTGAGATTATTCTTGGCAGCTTCAACTACTATTCAGACCCCGTTTTATATCCCCGTTATGAATTGATTCAATCCGTTGAAAACCATAACAGCGACACAGACAGCCTGTTGAATCAGCTGACCTTTGTATTTTGGACAAAACAATCGGGCGTTGATGTCACCATCAGCCGTAACAAAAGTGAATCTAATGTGATGCTTCACTTTGTGGATATTCCTCTTGAAGCCAATATCAGCACAGAAGGGGCTCAAGTTATTCCGCCTACCTTTTTAGAATGGGTTGTGATTGAGTCGAACAATGTGTTTTCACCTTCCCCTTCAGATGTTTCGTTTAGTGGCAATTCAACGGTTGCATTTGAATTTACGCCCGTTTTAGAGTTCCAGACGGTGGCTGTCGATGAATTAACGATTTTGATTGATCAGGTAGACACCACAGAAATGGTGCCCACTGTCTCTTTATGGGATTGGGACCGTGAAATTTGGAATGAGTTACCAGACGTTCAATGGGGAGAAACGGCCGTTTCTGAGTATGAACCCTATCTTGGAATTAATAACAGCGTCCGTATTCGACTTGTTGATCAAAGTAGCTTTGGCGTCTATATCAGCGGCGTTTATCCTATTATGAGCGGAGAATTACCGTAAAAAAATTATGTCACCCATAATCGAAATTCAAGGCTTAACCAAAACATATGAAGACCTCACGGCGCTTAATGACCTCAATTTAACGATTGACGAAGGGGCCGTTTTTGGATTTATTGGTCCAAATGGGGCGGGTAAAACGACCACCATGCGGATTATCACGACGTTGCTAAAACCGACCAGCGGGCAAGCCTGGATCGGCGGTCATTCAGTCACAGAAGACCCACGAAGCGTACGTCGCGTCATTGGCTACATGCCTGACTTTTTTGGCGTCTATGATGATATGAAAGTGTGGGAATATCTAGACTTCTTTGCCGCTTGCTACGACGTTCCCGTCAACGCACGTAAAAGCATGGTTGGGGATTTATTGGCCCTGGTTGATTTAGGGCATAAACGAGATGCATTTGTGGATAGCCTTAGTCGAGGGATGAAGCAGCGACTTTGCTTAGCAAGAACGCTTGCGCATGATCCGCAAATTTTGATTCTTGATGAGCCTGCCAGTGGGTTAGATCCTCGGGCGCGGATTGAAATCCGAGAACTGCTTAAAGAGCTGAAGAATATGGGAAAGACCATCTTTTTCTCTTCCCACATCCT
>JANQSK010000847.1 GCA_028284105.1 Anaerolineae bacterium | reverse complement strand
AAAAAGATTGCGCTCCAGTTAAATATTAGGAGAAAACTATGTCTGAAAATAAAACACGCCCTACCGAATCTGATGTTGTTGAATTTCTAAATAATGTGGACCATAAAACCCGTCGGCAGGACGGACTCACCCTACTCGGTATGATGAAAGAAATCACAGGTGAAGACGCTGTTATGTGGGGCACAAGCATTGTTGGATTTGGCAGTTATCACTACAAATATGAAAGCGGTCGCGAAGGGGATATGCCCTTAGTTGGATTCTCGCCTCGGAAACAAAGCATGACGGTTTACATCATGCCAGGGTTTAATGAATACGAATCCCTCCTGAGTGAGCTAGGAAAGCACAAAATTGGCAAATCTTGTCTTTACATCAACAAATTAGCCGATGTTGATGAATCCGTGCTACGACGCCTAATTAAAGAGTCGTACATCCACATGAAAGAGACCAACAGCTATTCTGCTAGATAACAAAAAAGGGCTTGGAGATTCCAAGCCCTTTTTTTATTCTTACTTAAATATCAGACTATGCTGATTCATCAACAATTTGTTCGTTGAGCGCCACAGGGTTGGCACTCTCTAACTTTTCGAATGTAATCTCATCGTCTGCGATATCAATTCGAATGGTATCACCAGAATGAAATTCGCCTTTCAGCATCTTCACAGAGAGTGGACTTTCCACAAATCGTTGGAGTGCTCGACGTAACGGCCGTGCACCAAAGTCATTATCAAAGCCTTGGCTGGCTAACCACTTCTGAGCCGCCTCAGTCAGTACAATGGTCAAATTACCTTGTTCAGCCAGTCTCGCTTGAATGTCTCGCATTTGGAGCTTGACGATTTCAATCACATCTTCTTCAGCAAGCTGTTCAAAAATGATGATTTCATCGATGCGGTTTACAAACTCTGGACGGAATGTTTTCTTGAGCGCTTCTTCAATTCGTTTATGGTTTGCAGCTTCATCTGAATCACGGGTTCCCGCGAAACCGAGCGCGCCTGATGATTGAACGAATGATGTACCAACGTTACTCGTCATCACAACAACGGTGTTTCGGAAGTTCACCACGCGACCTTGACCATCAGTTAAACGGCCGTCATCAAGCAATTGTAGCAGTGAGTTCCACACATCAGGGTGAGCCTTCTCAATTTCATCGAAGAGCACAACAGAATACGGCCGTCTGCGAACCTGTTCAGTTAACTGGCCACCTTGTTCAAATCCCACATATCCTGGAGGGGCACCAAACAAGCGGCTGACCGTATGTTGTTCCCGATATTCACTCATATCTACGCGAATCAACGCATCTTCATCATCAAACAAGAACTCAGCCAGTGCCTTCGCTAACTCTGTCTTACCCACCCCCGAACTACCGAGGAAGATAAACGAGCCAATTGGTCGACGTGGGTCAGCCAATCCAGAACGGCTGCGGCGAATCGCATCTGACAGGGCCTCAATCGCTTTATGCTGGCCAATAATGCGTTCGTGCAAACGATCTTCCATCTGCAACAGCTTCTCGGCTTCCGTTTCCATCATTTGGGTAACAGGAATGCCGGTCCACATTGCAATCACTTCAGCAATATCAGACTCATTCACAATCTCATCCAGCTTGTTTTCAGAAAGCCAGGATTCTTTAGCGGCAGTAAATTCACCCTCCAAGCGAAGACGGTCTGCCCGATGCACAGCAGCACGTTCGTAATCACGTACAGTGTGTGCTTCTTCCTCTTGGACAGTGAGGGAATCAATTTCTTTTTTAAGTTCTTTTAAACTTGCAGGCAATGTATAAAGCGCCACGCGCAATTTCGCAGCCGCTTCATCAATCAAGTCAATGGCTTTATCTGGTAAGCGACGATCTGTCACATAACGGTCAGAAAGCTTCACAGCAGATGTTAAAGCATCGTCAGCAAAAGTTACTTTGTGATGTGCTTCATACCGCCCTGCTAAGCCACGGAGCATTTCAATCGTTTCATCAACTGATGGTTCATCCACAAAAACAGGTGCAAAACGGCGTTCCAAGGCGCTATCTTTTTCGATATATTGTCGGTATTCATCAAGCGTTGTAGCACCCACACATTGAAGTTCACCGCGGGCTAAAGCGGGTTTCATCATGTTGCTGGCATCCATCGCACCTTGAGCACCACCTGCGCCAACCACGGTATGAAGCTCATCAATGAACATGATGACCTCACCCTGTGCTCGTTGCACCTCTTCCATTACTGCTTTGAGGCGTTCTTCAAATTCACCACGGAATCGACTACCGGCAATCATGGCCCCTAAATCGAGGGACAAAACCCGTTTATTAAGCAAGTTTTCAGGCACATCACTGGTAATAATTTTCTGAGCCAAGCCCTCAACAATAGCTGTTTTCCCAACACCGGCTTCCCCAATCAAAACGGGATTATTTTTAGAGCGACGGCTTAACACCTGAATGATGCGCAAGATTTCATCATCGCGACCAATCACAGGATCAAGTTTGCCTTCTCGCGCTAAAGCGGTCAGGTCTCGACTAAATTTATCAAGAGTGCGGTAGCGGCTTTCGGATTGGCGGTCAGTCACACGCTGTCCACCACGAATTTGTTTAATACCATCTAAAAAGCTATCGCGATTCACACCAAACTCTTTCAAGATTTTGGCGGATGTTGTATTGCGTTCACTTAAAATGGCAAGAAATACATGTTCAGTTGAAATAAATTCGTCTTTGAGTCGATTGGCTTCGCCTTGAGCCAGTTCCAGCACGGTGCGAATGCGTGGCGTGTAGAAGATTTGCCCAACGCCCCCACCATAAACGGCAACTTTAGGGCTGTTTTTGAGCTCTTCATCGATGCGGTCACGCATCCGATCAACGTCTACTTTGAGCGTCTCTAAAATTTTTGAAACAGCACCATCTTCTTGTTTTAGTAATGCGAGGAAGAGATGCTCGGTATCGACTTGTGTGTGCCCGTATTGTTGTACCAGTTCATATGCCATTGCTGCGGCATCTTGGGCACGTTGTGTAAATCGGTCAAATCGCATGTTGTGTTCCTTGTTAGGTATTCCACAGAAAGTATTATCATTTTGATACGTCTAAATTCTGTGATTAACTCAGTAATTGGCAGACTCACTATTGTGTTAACAGAATTTTGTTGTCAATTACATTCAGTAGTGTCGTAGCAGGCTACTTAGCTACTGAGATTATTTCAAAACAAATACGGCCGTACTCGCCGCAATAGTTTGAAGTATAGAAGGCGAAGATTGGATTTATGTAAGAAAAGATTAGAGAAGTCTGATCCCTTCCTTTTGTTCATATCCATCACCCCAAGCTAATATTTTATGGGGCGTCACCTCAATCAAACGCCACAGCGTTGTATCATCATATCGAAAATCCCACTCATATTTATGAAAGAAGTAATCGGCCAGAATTTCAACAGTACTTCTATCCGAAACATGTGCCTCGCCTTCAATAATAAGTACCTTATTGGGATCAGGTAGCGTCACCGTAATATTTTGATTATGAAACAGATTGGCAAATTTTTGTGTTTCTGCCCCCGTAGCAAAGTAGAGTTTTAGGTCTAGCCAAACAAACCATACCGGCACACTATGTGGCCGTCCGTTATGCCGTACTGTAGACACCCATACTGTTGGTTCTCGTCCTAACCGCGACTCCATCGCCCGCCATCGAGCTGGATTTTTCTTTCTCACAGGTTCATTATACTTGAAAATGGACGTAATCGGAGCCTAATGGGAGCTTAATTTTGGGTTATTTTTATCATTAAAGGGGGCTTTTTTGTAAACGGCCGTTTACCCAGCAAACCAATTCATTTTGAGAAGATGCTACGTCGATCATCTCTAAAAAGAGCTGCAAATTTGAAGATGCTTTTGTGCTCATAATTCGATAAGCTGGCGTCTGTTTTTTCGTGGCAAGAAGATTATTTTGAGTCAAAACGCGTTTCGCTTGAAGGGCAACGGCAGGTGCCGGATCAATGACAGTAACAGACTCCCCAACTATTCTTTTCAGCTGTGGTTGAATAAACGGGTAGTGGGTACATCCTAACACTAAGGTATCGGCACCAGCTTGGAGCATGGGGGTTGTGATGAAATCGAGCTGGCTAGAAACGGCCGTGTTTTCAAAATCACCTTGCTCAATGAGCTCAACCAAACCGATACAAGGATCTTCAATCACGGAGATATCTGCTGCATACCGCTTCATCAAAGATGCATACCGTTCACTAGCAAATGTACCCGCCGTTGCCATCACACCAACCACATTTGTCTTTGTATTTTCAGTGGCTGGTTTAACAGCAGGTTCCATGCCCACAAATGGGATTGTTGGAAAATTCAAACGTAATTGAGACAAAGCCGCGGCTGAAGCCGTATTGCATGCCACAACAACCATCTTCACTTTTTCAGAAAGCAGAAAATGCGTAATTTCGTAACAAAGTTGTTGGATTTTTTCTAAAGAATGTTCACCATATGGGATGTTGTCTTGGTCTGCAAAATAGAGGATGTGTTCGTGTGGCAATTGGTGTTTGAGGTGTTTGAGGACTGATAAACCACCAACACCAGAGTCAAAAACAGCAATCGGTGCGTTTTGGGAAAGGGGTTCCATACTTACCCATTAATGCAAAATTGGACGATTGAGAATCTCAATCGTCCAATAGTTTTCAAAATTTGAAGCATCAATAATTTAGTAGCTGCGACGTTCCCGTAAACGAGCAGATTTACCGGTGCGTTCCCGAAGGAAATAAAGATTTGATTGACGCACATACGCATGGCGATGTACTTCAATTCTTTCAATTCGAGGGGAACGTAGCAAAAAGGTACGTTCAACACCGATACCATTTGATGCAATACGACGAACGGTGAAGTTTTGATTATTTCCACTGTTGCGGAAACGGATAACAACACCACGCACCATTTGAACACGTTCGTTGCGTTGTCCAACATTTACACGAACGTGAACAGTAACGCTGTCACCTACGTGTAATTCTGGCAAGTTTTCATTTAATTCATGATCAAATGTCTTTAAAAGTAAATCAGACATAAGTTTATCTCCGAGCCCACAAAATTATGGTAAGAGTCTCTCGAACCATTGAACTGTTGAGGCCTGTGCAGTTTTTTTGTTAATCGCTTTTGGGCAAAAAGATAGCCCAACAAGTGGGCTATCTAGGAAATAAAATTATAGCATGTCGTTCATATTCTCGCAAGAACTGAACGGGAGTTAATTGATTAGGCTGCTTTCTTTAAAACAGGCAAACCATTTTTACTTTCAGAAACAACATACCCATCAGGTACAGCATCTAAAGAGCCATCTTTAATCTCTTTTGCAAAAAAGTAGATTGTTTGGGTACGGCCGTTCTTAAGCTCGGTGTCGCGTTTATGCAAGAAATATGTCCGATCTTTTGAATTTGTAAAACTAAAAGCCATTTTAACCTTCCTTTACTCAAATAGGTTTTCCATAGGATTAGGTTTCTTCGCTCGGTACTTCGTTGTTCATTTAATCCACAGGTTTGTAATTGATGGTAGTCAAAATTGAGAATTGAGTTAACTACCATTTTTTAAACGAGCAACAGTTGAAAACCACACCATTGACTGGGTGATATGTTCATCTGATTCTGTAAATACTGCTCATTTATTTCACAAGAAACTTAAAGTAAACCAAACATGATACATATCTTAAATTGGCCTACTTTGGGGAGAAAAACGTTGAATCCCAGTCAGAAAAGACTGCTTTCTCCACTCAACTAAGAATCATATTAATGGAAATTAGGCGAGTTGGCAACCTTTTGATGGGGAAAATAAAGATTATGTTATGAAATTTGACAAAATCGAATAATTAAAGGAGGAAAACGGCCTAAATTGACGATCACGCATTATCAACAGCCGATTTAAAGAGTAACCCTAAGCTATCAAATTTGACTGGTTTTTGTAAGGTGGCCGATATAAATGAATGGGTCTGATTCACTGTGCCAATGGGTACAAGTTCAATGATTGGCAATCCTATTTGAGCACATTTTTCAATAAACTGTTTGTTTTCATTTTGAAGGGTTTGATTTAACAAGTTGGTTTCCAAGAGTACAAACCTGAAATCAGTATGGTCATGCTCTATCCTATTCAAGGCTTCAGAAACTGTTTGATATGCTATTGAGCGGTAGCCATAAACGGCCGTTTGTTTTTGCAGACTAAGACGAACACATTCGTTGTCATCAACCACTAATATCATCTTCTCGTTGATGTCAGAATCCGGCATTGAATAAACACCGATTGCATAGTCAGGAATAGTTTGCAAGGTTAACTTAATCGTAAATGTCGTTCCTTCACCAACATGACTCGTCACAGAAATATGCCCACCCATTAATTCAACCAAACGATGACAGATCATTAACCCTAAACCTGTGCCACCATATTTCCGAGTTGTCGATGTATCTACCTGGCTAAACAGCTTAAACAACCGATTCATCTTTTGGGCAGGAATACCTATTCCTGTATCCCTTACATCCATCTTTAATTGAATTCTTTCCTTGGAAATCCAATCAAAGTCAATAAAAATAAAAACATCTCCATTTTCAGTAAATTTAACCCCATTATTCAGCAAATTAATTAAAATTTGCTGGAGTCGATTACTGTCTCCTTGTACAAGGGTTGGAATGGGTTTTTCAAAAATGCTTCCAATTTCAAGCCCTTTTTCATAAGCATACGGCGCAACATTATCAATCGCATCTTCAACGCATTGGCGAATAGAGATGGGATGGATATCTAATTCAACTTTACCAGCTTCCATTTTTGAAAAATCTAATATGTCATTGACGATTTTGAGCAATGAATCTCCACTTCGTTGAAGAACTTCCACCAGTTTAAGACGCTCACCATCCAAACCACTTTCTTTAAGCAAATTAGACATACCAATAATGCCATTCAAAGGGGTCCTTATTTCATGACTCATAATGGCCAAAAACTCTGATTTGGTTTTTGCTGCCTCTTCTGCAAGCTGTTTAGCCTCCATCAACACCTGCTCTTTCTCCAATTGCAAGCGAATATCTTGATAATGAATAAGCATTCCTAAAAAATCACCATGCACAATGATGGGGGTCACCAAAATATCTACATCAATTAACTGTCCACTTTTATGGGGTCTTTGGGTTGTAATCCGGATACTTTCTCCCCGATCAATCATTCGGGTTGTCATGTAAACTTCTTTAATAGTTCGCGCGGTAGGAAATAAATTAACGTATGCTTTGCCAATAATTTCGTCCTTCTGATACCCAAACAAGGCTTCAAAAGAATGATTACAATTCTCTATTTTTCGCTCAACATTCAACGCAACAATAGGGAAAATGCTATGTTCGAAAATTGATTTGAAATATTCCGTTTGCTCTAAGGCTATTTTCTGGGCTTTTCGACGTTCTTCAATTTCTCGTTCAAGATCAACATTCTTTAATTGATATAGTTCGGCCGTTTGTTTTGCAATTGCCAATCGATGTTCTGCTTCGAGATAGCGAATACGACGTTCAAGCTCATCACTGGTCATCTGCTTATCAATGGCAAAGCTTTTCTCAAGGGCCGTAAATGCTTCCTCATATTTTTCCATCACTTTATAAGCATGTGATATTGCTCGATGGCCTTTGATCAATTCGTAAACTAAATTATATTTTTCAGCTAAATTTATGGCTTTATTCAAGTAGCTTAGTGCAATCTCATGCTTTTGTTTTGCTAAGTGCACTTCACCTAGTCCCACTAACGTATAGAACTTCCCGTAATAATCCTTGTTCTTATCAAGCATGGTTAGAGCTTGATTGAAATATTCTTCTGATTCTTGGACATGTCCTAATTTGATTGCAGCCAAACCTGTGTTGTTGAAAAGATATGCGTCAATTGGACTGGTGGAGGATTCTCCTAAAAGAGACTGAAGTAAATTTAATGTTGACACACCAATCGTATATGAGCGAGAAAAATCACCAGCTTGATTATGGCAATGACAAATATTGTTCAGAATTGTAAGTTCACCAACGATATCTTCTGTATTTTTATACAGCTGACGTGCTTGGTAATAAATCTCGATGGCTTTATCGTAATCACCAGAGTGAACATAGGAGTTTCCCACATTTTTTAAAGCGAACGCTTTTAATTTCTCGTCGTTTGCCTTCTCTGAAATTTGCAATGCTTTCAAGTTATTCGTCAAAGCCTCAGGGAGTTTGCCAATTCGCAAATTTGCTTGTCCCAATAAATTGCAAGCATCAAATAAGCCATAATCATTTGCTTGCAAATAATGTGTGGCTTGTTCCGCATTAAAAATGGCGTCAATATATTGATGTGCTTGGAGACTTTGCTCCCCCAATCGCAACAATCCTAAACCCACCCCTTCAGAAAAGTCGATCACTCTCGATAAATCAACAATTTGTTGAATCTCTTCTGTTTCAACAAGTTCGTTCTTTTTTATGCTTTCTTTAATTTGCGTGAGTCGATTTAAAAGCTCTTGTTCTTGTTTTTTTGATCGCCTATTCATGACACCTCGTGGCATTTTGACGGTGTATTTGGAGCTTGATATACTTCGCAACTGCTTTGCATTCCCAATGCTGCAATTACAAAGTGAGTGAAGGTCTTATGCGATTATCCAAATCTTTTGGTAAAACTTTACGTGATGCCCCAGCAGACGCTGAAATCATAAGTCATAAATTACTAATTAGAGCAAATTTTATACGGCCGTTAGGCGCTGGAATTTATACTTTCATGCCTTTTGGATACCGGGTGCTGCGCAATATCTGGAACATCATGGCCCAAGAAATGGATGCAATTGGTGGGCAAGAAATGTGGATGCCTAATATCCACCCAGCAGACAAATGGCGAGCAACCGATCGCTGGGATACGATGGATGTTCTCATGAAAGTAGAAGCTGGCGGTGGTCGTGAATATGCCCTGTCTGCAACACACGAAGAAGTCGTCGTTGACCTTGCCCAAAAAGAAATTGAAAGCTATCGGGACATGCACCGATTAGTGTACCACATAAGCAAAAAGTTTCGTGATGAACCTCGAGCACGCGGTGGCTTACTTCGATTGCGTGAATTCGTCATGAAAGATGCCTATAGTCTTGACACCAGCGAAGAAGCACTCGATGAATTTTACCCAAGCATGCTTCAAGCGTATCACAATATTTTTAACCGCTGCGGCACCCCTGCCGTTGCAATCAATGCAGATGTAGGGGCAATGGGTGGAAAATCTTCACATGAGTTTGTTGTTCCCCATGAATTGGGTGAAGACATTTTTATTGAATCAGAAGATGGTCAATATTCAGCAAATGTAGAGGCCGCAGAATTTATTCGAGAGGGTGAAAAACCAGCTAGTTTAGCCCCACTCGAAAAAGTTAAGACCCCTAATTGTAAAACGATTGCTCAAGTTGCTGATTTTATTGGCGTTGAGACAAGCCAAACTCTAAAAGCCGTCTTTTATTGGTGGTCACCCGCTGGGAAGCCTGAAAAAGACGGCCGTTTTATTTTCGGCCTTGTTCGTGGTGATCTTGATGTAAACGAAGTGAAACTCAACAACGCGCTCGGTGGTGGTGTGTTACGTGCAGCCACCGAGAAAGAAATCATTGCGGCTGGTGCAACCCCAGGTTATGCCTCACCTATCGGCCTCAAAGTAGCCAAAGATATGGAAGATGAAGGTGTTTATGTGCTAGCTGACCCTTCAATTGAAGCAGGTGGTGACTTTGTAGTTGGAGCCAATGAAGAAGAGTATCACTATACAGGGGCCAATTACCCTCGTGACCATCAAATCAGTCAAATGGCAGATATCGCCCAAGCAGATTCAGGACATCTTGCACCAAATGGCAGCCGTTTGATTGCCCGTAAATGTATTGAAGCGGGACATTGCTTCAAATTAGGCACACGATATAGTGAAGCAACTAATGCCACCTATCTGGATGAAAATGGCAAGCCCCAGCTTGTTTTTATGGGCTCTTATGGGATTGGCTTGGATCGCTTGATGGCGATTATTGTAGAACTCCATCATGATAAAGATGGCATCATCTGGCCTGAAAGCGTCGCTCCATACGACATCCACTTGCTCCATTTAGGCAAAGGGGACGATGTCAAAGAAGCTGGTGAAAAGATTTACAGTGAGCTTACCCAAGCAGGCTTCTCGGTATTATTCGACGATCGCAATATCAGCGCCGGTGTCAAATTTAAAGACGCTGATTTGATTGGTATTCCTTGGCGCGTTGGCATTGGCAAACGCGGTTTGGAAAGCGGCACGGCCGAAATCAAGAAACGCAGCGAGTCTGACCGCCAAGACGTCCCATTAGATGAGTTAGTCACCTTCTTCAAAAGCAGCTAACCTCTAAAACGCTACCTCATCACAAAACTACATTAGTATAGGCAACCACTAGCAGGGCAGGCGCCTTGCCAAGTAGTTTATTGAGCTTCTTGAACAATTTCGGAAGGAAATAATCGATTAGGCTCAAGAAGTAATGTGAACTCAATAAAGAATAATATTGGTATACCCCCTCACATTTTTTCCTATTCATAAGCAGGTTTTTTCTAATTAGTAAATATTAGAAAAGGGAAGATTAATTCTTCAGATGGAACACAGATGACTCGAATTACGCGGACAAAACGAATAAAGCCCTAAAATTTGTGTTCTATTCTTCCGCATTATTTCTTTTACTAAAAAATCCTGAAATCCATGTAGTCACGGCCGACTATAATTGTTAAAATATCATAGCGTACGCTTTTCTCGTTTTTGGAAATAAGACCTGTAATTATAGTCTTATCACAAATGAGGTCATGCTCTTTTACTATAAGTTTCTAAGGAGTTAATCTTGCCAAGTCAACTAACATTCTTAAAAGTCATATTCCTAATAGTATCAACTTTATTCTTCTTTAGTGCTTGTTCACCTCTAGAAGTAACTGAAGTATCCGAAGTAACCCGCTTGCCAGAAAATTCATTTGAGGTAATTGATATTGTTGAAGATCAAGTTGTTACAAGTGAACTTCTTCAAAAAAGAGTATATGATCAATGTAAATCTTCTAGTTCATTAAACCCTTCGATAGCATATACCTTCACTTCTGGACAGGAGATTCAAGAGGAATTGGTGTTAAGTGCTAGCGCTAATGCTTCTGCAGGTTTATCTGCAGTCGTTGAGGCAGGAATTACAGCGGGAATTGAAGTGCACTTCTCTAGAACCAAAGAGCAAATTGATGCAATTACACAAGATGCAGAAATAGAGGTTCCGGCGTTTACAGCACAAGAATACGATCTACTTTGGCAAGAAATTAGACGAACCGGAACAGTAACATATATTGAAAATGAAATTGAAAATACAGCGGATTTCAATTATCGAATTGGTTTTGAATTAGTTTCGATTACAGGTAGAGATATTCCTTGTCCTATGGAAGATGCCAATGAAAATGTAACAACTGAAGCTTTAGAAGGACAACAAACAAGCACTCCAATTTCATCAAAAACCCCGTCTCCTACGTCCACCGCTACATTAACCCCCTTGCCTGCATCAACTCCAACACCGAACCACACATCCCCTCCTCCTGCTCCCACAGTTCCACCTACTCAAACAAATAGTCAGTGGCTTGGTGAATATTTTCCAAATAATAACTTTGAACAACCTGCTTCCCATGAACGATTTGATGAAGCCATTTCTTTTAATTGGGGAGAAGGTAATCCT
>JANQSK010000846.1 GCA_028284105.1 Anaerolineae bacterium | reverse complement strand
CTAGAGCCTGGGCAAGAAGGCTTTTTGCAGCTAGCAACCCGTGAATCTATCTCTGTTTCGCGGGGAGATCGGTTTATTATTCGACGCCCATCACCGGGGGCAACGATTGGCGGCGGTCGCGTGCTCGATCCGCACCCAGGCAGGCGACATCGACGCTTTAAACCCGATGTTTTAGAACGACTCAAGACGCTCTCTCAAGGAACACCTGAAGAGATGTTGGTGCAGTCGTTAGCCAGAATTGAACCTACTTCTCAACAAGCTCTCCTTCAACAAGCACCGCTCGATCAAGATACGGCCGTTTCAACCCTCAATGCATTAGTTGAATCAGGCCAAATTGTGCAGCTAGAGTCTCAATATTACACGCGTCCCACTTGGCAGCGGTTGGCTGATAAAGCGTTAGGGATGGTGCAAGAGTATCATGACAAAAATCCGCTCCGTGTTGGTCTCTCTCGGGAGGAGTTACGCAGTCGGTTAAAAATGAAAACGGCCGTTTTCTCACCGTTCCTTGAACAACTCTCTCAATCTGAACAGCTCATTGAAAAAAATGCCATCGTGCATCTTCCTACCCATACGGTTAAATTTAATCTTCAACAAAAACAGGCAATGCAAGCCACAGAGAAACTGTTTAAACAAGGCGGCATCAACTCACCGAGCGTCAAAGAATCCAAAGCGAAACTTGGGGATGACCTTTACTTTGCCCTCCTAGAAATGGGTGATTACACTCAGGTCAGTCAAGAAGTCGTTTATTTAACGGCCGATTACGAACAAATCATTCAGAAAATCACCGATTATCTTCAGAAAAATGGGGCAATCAATGCGGCACAAACACGTGACCTGCTTTCCACAAGCCGTAAATACGCTATTGCCCTTTTAGAGCACCTCGACGAAAAACGCATCACACGACGTGTCGGAGATAATCGCGAATTAGTCAAAAGGGGATAGATTCGGACAACATTTTTTTTAAGCGCTCAATTAGTCCGGCCCCAATCTTTCAACAGGAGAAACCATGCGGCACAGCCGCCACCAACAAATGAATAGCGAGAGCTAGAGGAAGGCATTTGCCAACGTCTCAAGCTGACTAGCTGACTAGCTGACTCGCTATTTACAGAGGAGAAAACATGCAATATCGACAACTCGGTAATTCAGGTGTACGCGTATCCGTTTTAGGTTTAGGCACCAATCGATTTGGCACCCATGTGCCTCAAGCTGATGTCAATAGCATCATTGATGCTTCTGAAGAGTTAGGCATCAACTTTATTGACACTGCAGATGCTTATACCGGTGGGGAATCTGAAAAATCTTTAGGGGTCGCCTTAAAAGGTCGCTGGGAAAAGTTTGTTTTAGCGACCAAAGTCTATTTTCCAATGGGCGAAGGCACAAACGATCGAGGCGCATCCCGCTATCACATTATGAATGGCGTCGAAGCCAGCTTAAAACGGCTCCAATCTGATCACATTGACCTCTACCAAATTCATCGTTGGGATGTCAACACCCCCATTGAAGAGACGATGCGGGCGTTTGACGACCTCATCAGCAGTGGCAAGGTACGATACATTGGCGCTTCCGCTTATGCGTCGTGGCAACTTGCCAAAGCCAACATGCTGGCCGAGTTCAACAATTGGACACCGTTTGTGTCTGTTCAATCTCACTATCATCTATTTGAGCGAGACGTTGAGCGAGAGGTGCTTCCTTATTGCCGCGAACAAAACATTGGGTTTATTCCCTTCTTCCCGCTGGCTGGTGGGTTTTTAACAGGAAAATACAAACGAGATCAAGCGGCGCCAGAAGGCTCTCGCGGTGAATCCAGCGCCTATGTTCAAAAATATATGACTGAAGAAAATTATGACAAAGTTGAGCAGTTAACGGCTTGGGCAGAAGCACGCGATCGCACTATGGGTGACTTAGCACACGCTTGGCTTATGGCTCAACCCCAAGTCTGCTCGGTCATTTCAGGACTCACAAAGCTTGATCATTTACACATGAATGCCAAGGCTGCTGATTGGAATCTTTCGGTTGAGGAGCTTGGTGAAATTGACAAAATCATTGGAGAAGGTCCTGCGCTTGAGGCGATGTAGTTGCCAATGAGCAAGCGATTAACTGACCTTTATCCGTTAAAAACTGCCGTTCAGATCAAGCTTGGTGAGCAGTGGTATATCGGTGTTGTTGTTCATCATCAACATCCTGCCGTTTGGGTGCAAACAAAAAACGGGCAGCGCTGGTTTGTGACCAATGGTCGACGAATCAAGCCTCTCAATGAACATGAGGACTGATCTACAGCAATATTCAACTATGAAAGAAGAGATCGCCGCACAACTGCGAGAAATTAATCGAAAATTTTATGATGGGCTTGCCCAACCCT
Source organism: Anaerolineae bacterium (assembly GCA_028284105.1). Classification (GTDB taxonomy): domain Bacteria; phylum Chloroflexota; class Anaerolineae; order Promineifilales; family Promineifilaceae; genus QQUD01. The sequence goes on along the minus strand of JANQSK010000846.1, from coordinate 2,104 downwards.
TCACCCAAACGCGACAGCGCCCTCATGACGGCTTTTTTGAGTTGATGAAGCACCTTCCCGCTGAAAAAGTGTCGGTGCTTGATGTAGGGTGTGGAAACGGCCGTTTTGGCTACTTTATCGAGCAGCAAGGTCGGCTCATCGACTACACGGGTGTTGACTTTAGCATTGGGCTCCTTGAGAATCGCGTCGAATTAACCGTCCCTTCTTCGTTCAAAGAAGGGGATATGAGCCAGCCCGGTTTTTTGGATGGGCTCGGACAATTTGATGTGGTCTCAACAATGGCCGCCATTCATCACATTCCAGGACGCATCAATCGCATCCGGCTTTTAAAAGAACTCAAGGCCCATCTCAAAGAAAACGGCCGTATGATAATCTCAGCCTGGCAACCTATCGACAGCGAACGACAACGACGCAAATTTAGAGAATGGTCGGAAGTGGATATCAATCCTGACGACCTCGAGGCCAATGATTATTTACTGACTTGGAAGTATGGCGGTTTTGCTTATCGCTATGTGACCATTATCAATGAAGAAGAGATGGACAAGCTTGCAAAAGAGGCTGGTCTTCAGCTGCTTCATCAATTTAGGATGGATGGCAAAGAGGGAAATCTCTCGATTTATAATGTTTTGTCGCATTGACACCCCCTTTGTGGATGTTAAAATGTCACTGTCTGCTAAGAAATACTCAAAGAAAATTGAATACCATCTCAAAACAATTGCGCACTTTCCTAAATGGGGAATGCTAAAACACAATTAAAGTCATACTAACGAACGGAGAAATAAATGAGCGTACGCGCCCAATTAACGGCTGATATGAAAACAGCCATGAAAGAAAAAGATACTCAAACACGAGACACTTTACGCCTGATTATGGCGGCTATTAAACAAGTCGAAGTGGACAATAAGGTTGAATTAGACGACCAGGGCATCACTGAGGTTTTAACAAAGCAAGCCAAACAACGTCGGGAAAGCATTGCTGATTATGAAAAAGCAGGCCGCGCCGATCTAGCCGATGTTGAAAAAGCGGATCTTCAGGTCATCGAAAAATACCTCCCCAAAATGATGAGCAAAGAGGAAATCCACGTGATTGCTTCAGGAATCATTGCTGAACTCGACACCTCGAACCCCAAAGTGATGGGGCAAATCATGGGCAAGCTCATGCCTCAGGTAAAAGGCAAAGCAGACGGCCGTATTGTGAACGAAGTGGTTCGTGAGATTTTGCAAGGATAATTTAACAACCGAATGGCAAAACGTCAGGTTTCACCCCGTTTTCAGCAGTTAATTCGAGCATCCAGACCTTGGTTGTTTACCGTTGCGCTGATAGCGGGATTGACGCTTGTCTACTCGTTTAATTTAGTGGCCCCAAACGACCTCAACGTTGAGGTTGGCCAGCCTGTTTCTGAAGATGTCGTTGCACCGCGCGATGTCACCTATCCCAGTTCAATATTAACCGCTGAAAACATTGAAGTTGCTCGGAATGCAACGGGTGATGTCTACACGCTGATCGACACACAAATTGGACGAGAGCAATTAAATCTTACCCGCTCAATTTTTTCATATGTCGATGTAGTTCGCGCCGATTCACAAGCTACCCTAGAAACAAAAATCACCTATATCAACGCAATTGAGGCACTTAACTCAGAAGAAACAGTGGCCGAATCCTTAATCTCTTTAAACAGCGGCGATTATGAGGTCGTGAAAGGGGAAGTGCTTCGCATCGTTAACGAAATTATGCGTGAGGAAATTCGTGAAACTCAGGTCAGCGAATATCGTACACGCGCCCGCCGTGACGCACCACTTGATTTAACCGCAACCCAAACGGATGTTATCACTGATTTAGCTCCCCAATTTATTGTGCCAAACATCTTTTTTGATGAGACGGCTACAGAAGCAGCTAAACAGCAAGCTGAAGAAAATGTCGAAACGGTTATTCGAGACATTTCGGAAGGCCAACGGATTCTCCAAGCAGGCGATATTGTCAATGAAGCGGACGAAGAAGCATTAATCGCCCTTGGTCTACTTGAAAGTGAAACGGATTGGCAAGATGTGGCCAGTCTACTCATTAGTGTTGTGCTTGCCACCGTTATTTTAATGCTCTATTGGTT
>JANQSK010000807.1 GCA_028284105.1 Anaerolineae bacterium | reverse complement strand
AATGCAAGATCCTCATTCACATCACGTACCCCGTACGCTTTGCCAATCTTTCCCTTCCAATCTGTGAGAAGAATGAGCTGTGTGGCTGGATCATACCCTTCAGGAATTTGTTTGGCCGCTTGGTCATAAGAGGCTTTGATGATTTTCTTGGCTGCCCCTTGCATCAATCGTGGTACATTGTTGAGGTCGACAACGTTGATGATGGAGAGCTTTTCAGGGTCTGGCAAAATGCGACGAATACCGGAGACAACGCCTTCGATTTTAGTGGCCGTTTGATACCCCACAAAAACCAGTAGCGTGGGGGTGCCTTGGCTGTCTGGTACGTTGATAGCGAGGTTGGTTGGAAACGCTTTTTGCTTAATTTTGGGAGCTGAATCTCCAATCGTGACAATGCTCATAGATTTTCTTCTTTATGCAATATCTTCAAGAACTAATTCTGCTGCGACCTTGCCGGATAGCGTCACCATCGGGACACCGCCACCGGGGTGCGTTGTGCCGCCCGCAAAGTATAACCCACTCACTTTTTTCGAGCGATTATGCGGTCTTCTAAATGCGGCCATCATATTGTTGGATGATGCACCATAGAGCGCGCCACGCCATGCCCCTGACCCAGCTTCTAAATCATCAGGAGTTAATAGTTTTTCGACTTGGATATGGGGCCGAATGTCGATGCCATGCTTGTTGGCCAGATTATCTAGAACGAGGTCTCGATACGCCTCTTTTTGTGTACGCCAATCAAAACGGCCGTTTTTAGCAGGTGCATTAACGAGCACAAACCAATTTTCGCACCCCTCCGGTGCATGTTGTGGATCTGCCTTGCTCGTGATGGCCGCATAGATGGTGGGGTTGTTGGTGGGAAGCTCTTGTTTGAAAATGGCGTCGAATTCGGCTGGGTAATCATCTGAGAAAAAGATGTTGTGATGAGCTAACTGAGGATGTTCTTTTTGAACGCCTAGTAGCATTATAAATCCAGAGCAAGATGGATCTTGAGGGGCTGAATGGGGCAATTCAGGCAAGAGATTGGCATTCGTTGTTGATACATCGACGTTGCTTATGACAGTTTCTGTTTTGATATGTTCGCCATTTTCTAGGCGTAATCCTGATATACGGCCGTTATCAACCACAATTTCATCAACGCCGCAATTTGTCTTGATCTCAACGCCCAGTTCTTTGGCTAACTTGGCCATGCCTTCAGCCACTTGATAAATGCCGCCAGCCGGGTAATAAACGCCACCAGCCATTTCGACATGGGCAATGACATTTAATGTCCCTGGTGCTAAATAAGGGCTGGCGCCGACATATGTTGCAAATCGCCCTAAAAGCTGGCGAATATGGGGATGATGGACATACCCATTGATGACATTGGCCATTTTTCTATGCCCATCGACCTTGAACCAATCTGTTACGGGAACACGCAAAAAGCTTTTTAAGGTAGGGGGTTGGTCATAGATAAAAACTGGCCCAGTAATGCGGTGTAAGTTCTCAACATAGGCGAGGTATTTCTGATACCCAGTAACGTCCCGCGAATCAAGGGCGCTTAACTGTTCAGACATTTGTTGAACATCTGAACTGGCATTAAGCATCGTGCCATCGGTATAAAAATAGCGTGTGAGAGGATCGACCGGCTTAAACTCGATGTACTCTTCGAGGTTGCAACCGGCACTTTGAAAAAGGTCTTCGAATACGTGGCGCATAGTAATGACGGAGGGCCCAATGTCCCAACGATAGCCGGCTGCCTCTATTTGCCCCATTTTGCCGCCAACGGCCGTATTCTTTTCAAAAATCGTGACCTGTTGACCGGCTGCCGCTAATCGAATACCCGCACTTAATCCCCCAATTCCTGCCCCAATGATTGCAATCATGACTGATTATCCGATGGTGCGTCCCTTCCAGACGCCTTGCCCACTTTGCTGCCATTGAATCGACTTGAAGGCAATTTGGGTCATTAAAACAACTGATAGAGGCATGAAGAGAGCATCGAGTGGGCGCTGGCGTGTAAATACGGCCGTTGCTAGCCGAATGCCAATACCTGCTGCGAACAGGCCCAAAGCCCATAATGAGCCTGAGAGAATAAACCAAACAAGTGGAAAGACGAAAATCAGCCAGTGAAAGAGCGTTGATACTGCTAAAAACGGAACACTGTTGCCATGGCCTGCCAAAATGTTTTTTGCAAATCCGGATTCGACTTCATCCCAATTTTGGTACATTCGGCATTGAATCAAGCCATTTCCATCAGCCATGCGCAAGCCTAACTTGGCTTGTTTCATTAACTTGGCAAGGGCGACATCCTCAACAACATTGTCTTTGACGCGCTCATGACCTCCACACTGCGTATAGCCACTTTTGGTGAATAGAAGACATTGTCCGTTTGCCGCTGCAAATGCGGGTAAGTGGGTGAAATGAACAGGCAGAATGGGTAAATAAGCCAAGATCGCTAACGCCATTTGAGGGACAACCAAGCGTTCTCCCCAGGTTTCAGTTTGTTGAGTTGGCCACACTGTAACGAGATCGGCTTGGCTTCGAGTTTGTTCAGCAAGGAGAGCAGTTAACGCATCAGGGGCTAAGTAGACATCGGCATCAATGAAAAGAAGATATTCCCCCTTGGCATGTTGGCTCAGCTGGTGACATGCCCAATTTTTGCCGAGCCATCTTTTGGGTAGCGAACGGCCGTTTATGATCCAAACGCGTTGATCGTTTTGTGCAGCTACCTGAATTTGTGGAAGTGTATTGTCTTCCGATTGATCATTGAGGATGATGAGTTCAAAGTTGGTGTAGGTTTGGGCAAGAATGGCCTCAATGGTTCGGCGAATGACTTTGCCCTCATTTCGAGCTGGAATCAAAATTGAGATGAGGGGTTGCTCTTTCGCTTTTTTCCCAGCTTGGAGTTTAGGGAAGAACACAAAGTTAGATACGGCCGTTAGCCACATAATGAGCAGCGCCGCTGATATAAGACCCCCGATAATCATCATGAGGAACCACCTACCCGCAAAGACGGCCGTTTTTGTAAATCCTCAAGGTGATTCCAAATTAAAAGCAGGATATGCACAAGGAGCACGACCAGCAAGACCGGGTCTTGTTGCCAAGTCAAAATTGCAATAAGCATGCTGCCCAAAGCAAACATGAGTGCCCAGCCCGAAGGCCGAATAAGCAAGGAAAAAATGACTAAAGCCACAATCGCTATCACGGGAATCTCCCACAGAGTCAAGCCAATCCAAACGCCAAAAGCGGCCGCAATCGACTTCCCCCCGCGCCACTCTAAAAAGGGCGAGATAGCGTGACCAAGAGGAGCAGCCAAAGCGATGGGCACAATACGGAAATCTTGAATGCCAAAAATAAAATAAGCTAGCCCAACGGGCAGGGCTCCTTTGGTAATGTCAAGCATGAGGGCCACAATAAAGGCTGGATATCCTCCTGCCCTCAGCACATTGGTTGCTCCTGGGTTCTTATCCCCATACTCGCGTATATCCTTCCCTAGCAAAAACTTGCCTACCCAAACAGAGAAGGGGAGTGCACCAAGAAAGAAGCTGAGTAGGGTGAAGAGAATCGTTTCCATGATAAAGGTGAAGAATAATGGTTTCTGATCAGTGATCGGTATCCGCTAACTGCCATTGCTGAATTCCTAAATATAAGAATGCTCCCATAATAAGACCCCCGATGAGAGCTGGCCCCGCCAACCCCCAAAAGAACAAAAGCCCAAAGGTTTCAAGGAACCAAGTAATAGCGTAAATGAGGATTAACGGCCGTAAATTCAGCTCTTTTGGTCGAATGATGAGCGTCAAAATGAAAGCTGTTAAGAACCAGCCGAAATAGTTCAGCAGTGGAATTCCAAAATATGCACCTGGCTGGTCCCAAACCCAAAGATTCCATTGAACCATTTGAGGATCTAAGAATAGGTCCCAAGCGGTCATTGCACCAGCTGATACAAGCGCAAAAATGACAGGATTTGAATTAAAGCGATTGGCAACTGCCCAAGATGGGGGCAGCATCATGAACCAGGCGAGCGGAATAAGTAGTGGAACATGACCAACTTGAGGCTGCAAATGCTCTGTGTAGTGATATTGACCAAATGGAAAGCCTGTACGAGAGCCAAGCTGTTCAACGCCAAAACTGATAATGGCGACGACTAGGAATGCATAACTGATACGCTGCCAATTCCAACGCTTATTCAAAATGGAAATGACTGCGGCTGTTTGAACGACAACAGCGAGCGAGACCCCTTGCCTCAGAACCGTTTCGCCGACGGTCCAATTGATGATTGGAAGACTAATCATCAGGAGTAGCCAAAGCCCAATTAACGTGCCTGTTCTCCGAGATACGGCCGTTGCTTGAGCAACATCTTGCCAAAGCGCGGATAGTGAACGATTTTGGACGGATTCAAACACTTTCAAAGTCATATGAGGGAGTTATTGAACTTGAAATGATTCTGAATTATCGAATTTTCGATTAAACCATTTAATGTTCAATTCTTGTAATCGCGTTTGACTTGCAATGGCTAAAACAAGCACCATACCAAATCCTAAAAGCGTATTCGTGAGCAGGAAAAATAGCAATTCTTCGATAGGTAATACGCCACCAATATACCAATTGAGCGATTTTGCAGGGTTAATTGTCCACGTTCCCGAATTGATAGCAAGCGCATCGGCAAACGATAGGTAGAGGGTTGTGGGGATAATGGTCCAAGCCAGCAATTTGCGGTAACGCCATAAAATGTGCCCCCCAAACCATATTTGAAACAGAATAGGGACCATCGCCCAGCCAAGCTCAAGGCTGAGATAGGTGCCGGGTTGCCATTGAGAGACAAACATGGCTGTTGCTGCACTCCAAATCAAGCCTCCCACGATAAGCGCGATTAAACGGACATTTTTTTCGTTGGGGGATGGGGTGGTAGACACAAAAAAACTGCGCTTGGCTAAAAAGAATAGCCAGAGCCCAGTCAAGATAGGTTGAACGATAAAAAAGGTGTACTCCTCTATGGGAACCCAGCCTATAACAATGCCGGTGACGAGATTGGGGTCGTACCACCAAACGCGCGTGGCAACGAGATAGTTGTCCCAAGGTGTGGTGTAAACAAGCGCCACAATAATATGCCCAATAAGCACAAGATACGGCGGGAATGCACGTAACGCCGGAGTTAGCGAACGGCCGTTACGTGCATCCCACCAAACCACAAAAAGGAGAATAAGAATAGGTATGCCTACAAAGAGGCCTAAAAAACCAAAATAAGTCATTAAAAATCAAATTTTTTGACAAAGGAAGAGTTCTGCATCTTTCAGTTCAACCTCTGTTG
>JANQSK010000796.1 GCA_028284105.1 Anaerolineae bacterium | reverse complement strand
TCACTGCGGCTTGGTTGATTTCAACAACCTGGCTTTGTAGGCCATACTCGGCAAGTTTATACCGATTCGCACCAAAGCTATTGGCTTCAATGACATTGGCTCCCGATTCAATATATGCTCGATGAATTTCAGCAACCACGGCAGGTTGGGTCAAGTTAATCACATCAAAACAGTGATCGATATCTATCCCTTTACTGTGCAGCAACGTTCCCATAGCGCCGTCTAAGAGCAACGGCCGTTTTTCCAGCAATGCTTTAAATTCTGATCGATTCATTGATTTTTTTGGCCGCCGTTTGGTTTTGGAAGATTGGGTAACTATGAACAAATCAATGCCCAAAGTATTCAGATATTGAATAATCTAATTACTTTGATCTCCCAATAGGAGCCATCCTTCTCTATCACTTTATTATCAATTGCTATAAAACAATCTTTCAATAAGGGGTGCGGTCTCATCATTAAGCAAGATGAGCACTTCTGCACCTGCCTCTGTTCGATAACTTGTGACATAGCGGAAGTCGAGCACATCGCTTTGGATGCTTTCACGCGGCACTTCATTTACGGCCGTTAGCAACCGAGCAATCTGTTCCAGACTCAGGTCCGTGCGAATACCTTGCTCAAGCTGCTGGTACAAAATTGGCGCTCGACCAACAAGCGAAGGAATTCCTAATCCAATCGCTTTGTCGCGTACCGCCAATAGCACCTGCTGTTGTCGTTGAGAACGACCAAAATCATTGTCAACGTGTCGCGTGCGTGCATACTTCAATGCAAGCTGACCGTCCATTTGCTGCCAGCCAGCGGGGATAAATAGAGGGTCATATCCATAATTCATATCAGGATATGTGGGATCATTAATATCTCTGGGTACATTAATATCGATTCCACCCAGCGTGTCAACCGTTTGTATCACAGCACCAAAATCAACCAGTGCATAATGATTGACTCTAACGCCGAGATTATATTCTACCGTTTGCATGGCCAAAGCAGCCCCGCCAATGGGATTATCACCAGCTGAGCCATAGACAAACGCTGTGTTGATGCGATCACGGCCGTGGCCCGGAATCAGCACATAAAGGTCACGGGGAATCGATAAAATAGAAGCCGTGTCATTCACTGGATCGAGTGAAACCAACATCATGCTATCAGTTCGGGAAATAAAAGATTGCCCTGGACGCCGGTCAATCCCCATCACCAATATCGTAATGCGGTCAGTTCCCTGCCAAGGCTCTGATGTAGGGACAAGGGTTGGTGTGGGTTGGCCTGGAATCAAAGTAGGCACTTCAGGCACGCCGGATTGGTTAAAATCTAAATTGATACCGGCAACCTCTTCCACAGCCTGTTCAAGGGGGTTTACAGGTCGATTCAAAATGACCTGTAAAGTTAAGTAGGCAAATACCACAACCACAATGCCAGATAATACAAAGGCTACTGAAAGGGAGTAGGTTAACCAGTTTGGTAAAAACGTTTGATTTGTGCGTCTCAAAAATCACCTCATGCTCACAGAAAAGAATAAGTCATAGACTTTTACTTATTGCTTAATGTTTATCACTATTTACCATTTAGTGTAATGAGCAAAATACCTGTTCGCAGTTGACGATTATACAGGACAATCCTTCGTTCGCCGTATTCCTTTTGGGTGATTCTCATACGCTTTAGACACTCATCTTCAACGAGCAAGATAGGTGCATAAATCATTAATATCTTTGACTTCTCGTGAAAACGGGCTAGATTACCATTTACATTAAAAAGGGTGCTTAGATTGGATCAATTTGCCTGCATAATTTTGATCAAAATCGTAAAAGATTGGTCCAATCTTTTAGTTTAGATAAATCACAAAAAGAAGCTTGAAACCCTCGGAGTCAGATGTGATTTATTTTCAGGAGAGCACACCGCTCTTATGGAGCGATTATCTCAACGTGGACTTTTTGTTCTCCACTTAAAGGCAGATTAGGCATGCAAACTGATACCACCACATTACTCGATAAATTTAAAAGACCCATCCGTGATTTAAGGATATCAATCATCGATAAGTGTAATTTTCGATGTCCATACTGTATGCCAGCTGAAATCTTTGGGGCAGATTACAACTTTCTCTCGAAGAGTGAGCGTTTGAGCAGTGATGAAATCATCCGACTAGCCAGACTTTTTAGTGAGGTAGGCGTTTCAAAACTCCGTATTACAGGTGGTGAACCGCTTATTCACCCTGATGTGATCAATATCGTCAGTCAACTCACACAGTTGCCAGGCATTGAAGATGTAGCATTGACAACCAACGCTTCCCATCTTTCACGCCACGCGCAAGCTCTGAAGGATGCGGGGCTGCATCGTTTGACGGTCAGTTTGGATTCGCTAGACGAAGAGGTCTTCCAAGTCATGAACGGCCGTAAATCGAGCGTCGCGCAAGTGTTGGATGGGATAGAAACGGCCGTTTCTGTCGGTTTCGAGCGTATCAAGCTCAACTGCGTCGTCAAAAAAGGGGTCAATGATCACACCTTGCTAGATCTCGTCCGTCATTTCAAAGGAACAGGCCACATTGTGCGCTTCATCGAATATATGGACGTTGGTAATCTGAATGGGTGGAAAATGGATGACGTTGTCACAGCAGATGATATATTGAGCATCGTCGATGCGGAATTCCCCATCGAAGCCGTCCCGCCAAATTATAAAGGGGAAGTTGCCACCAGATATCGTTTTGCTGACGGAAGCGGTGAAATTGGCATGATTGCATCAGTCACGAAGCCGTTCTGTGGCAACTGTACCCGTGCCCGAATCTCCAGCGCTGGCGAATATTACACCTGCCTCTTTGCCATCAACGGCACCGATCTACGCACACCCATGCGTGATGGGGCTCCAGACAAAGAGATGCTGCAACGCATCAGCGGTGTATGGCAAAATCGCACCGATCAATATTCAGAATTACGAACCTCATTTACCCGACTCCCTGCAAAAGGGGCCGAAATGTACCGCATCGGGGGATAATTGTCGTAATTTTCAGACTCGTATCGTTGATCTGAATATGGAATTCAATGAAGCGATTTTGGGCGGCGGAATTATAGCGCATTTGTTTGCACATTACTTCATTTTATTGCGGCTATCTCCTCAAATTGAATGGCAAAGATGGTCTCAATTTATGAGACAATATCCAGAGGGGGCGGGCGCAATTCTACTCTGGGGAAGAGTGCCAATCTACATTATTATTTCCATGCTCATCTTTGGAAACAGACTACATACCTTGCTTAATTACACCATATTCTTTGGAATATTTTTGGGTATAGGATTGTTTGAAATCAAAACCCATTCGACAATGAAATTTGTTGAAATACGGCATAGAATAATCACTTATTACACTAACCACGAATCCGTTAAAGACTTAGGCCAATACCGACTCTATATGACAACAAGTGTTTTTGGCGCAACAATAAGCCTAAACTACCTCTTTCATAATCCTACGCTTTCCAATAGCTTTTTTGGCATCCTGATGCTAATTGCGCTACTTTTCTTCATCGGCGTCATAATTTTTATATTTTTTTCAGTCACTTTCTCTTTAGAATAAACAATCTATACCAATCAGCGTCGAAAAACGGCTCGTGTATCCGTTTAATAATACAAACATATACTAAAAATTATGTTTTTGTTTCCTTGCAAAACAAACAATCTACGAGGGGAAGATGAATCAATTTTCAAAAATCATACTCATTATTCTACTTTTAACAGGTTCTTTTAGCGTATTCTGGCTAAGCTCAACAGCTAAAAACGAACAAGCCGCAGCTACACAATCAAATCCAATTATTGTCAATGTTATAAAAAAATTTGAGCATTCAATTACCGACTTCACCTATGATGAAGAGGCTGATATTGTTTATGCCACCGTTAATGGCAGTGGTGAAACTGAAGAAACTGATTATGTGATGATGATTCAGGGCGCAACCGGAGAGATTCTTGATACCTTTTTTGTTGGTAAAGATCCTAGCTTTATAAAATTGAGCAACGACCAGTCTCAGCTTTATGTCAATTACGACAATAATATGATCAAGCGAATGGGCATGGAAACAGATGGGACTGAAGTAGATTTTGGAATTTTTACGACAACAGGCTGTGGGTCAAGACGAGTTGAAGACATGGTGATTTTTGATAATAATCCAGAAACAATCGCCGTCTCTATTAAAAAAACAAGCTGCTCGCCTCGGCATATTGGTGTTGCAATTTACGATAACGGGGTGCAGAGGCCAACTATGGCGACGGGGCACACTGGCAGTAATCAAATTGAACCATCTGAAGACCCCAAAAAACTCTATGGTTACACAAATGAAACATCAGGGCATGAATTTATGGAGTTGACACTTGATGCAAATGGCGTAACAGAAAATGAAGATCATGTATCGGGCTTGCTGTATGGAAATACAACAATTGAATACTATGACGGGAAAATTTATAGCTCAAACGGACAAGTTATTGACCCAGTTGTAAAAACCGAACTTTACCAATACGCAATGCCAGACATAGATCAATTCAAGATGAGCATCGATCCAGAATCCAATCGAATCTTTTTCCTTGCCAAAGATTTCTCTGAGCCAATAGAGCTCTTTATCTTTGAGCTCAACTCATCAAAACTCATAGCACGCAAATCACTATCAAACATTCATTATTCATCAGTAAATTCGCCCGTTAAAATTCAATATTTGGACAACGATATTCTTGCAATATCATCTACAAAAATGCCATTGGCACTGCTCAGTCTTCATGAATTGGGGGAACGCAGTTTCCTTCCTGCAATGACAAAAGAGTATTGCGCACGGCCGTTTTTCGATGACTTCTCTGATCCAACCAGTGGCTGGCCAATTACGACATCAGGCACCTCAACCTACCGCTATTTCAACCAAGAATATAACATCCTGCATCCTGATCAGAATCGATGGACCGCCATCACCAGAGGAGATCGAATGGAGTTTGGTGCGACAGGGATGATTATAGACGGCCGTGTTGCAGCCAACGAAGCGGTTTGGGGTGTTATTTTTGGACTGACCGACGATTGGAAATTCTTCCATACTTTTGAAATTCTACCTGAACAAAAACAATGGTATCTCTTTAAGTTCAATCATGTGGATGGCTGGACATTGCTAGAGAGTGGCAATTCAAGCGCCATTCTTTCAGGAACGCAATCGAATGAAATCGCCATTCTGCGAAATGGCAGCCTCTCCTTCCAAATCAATGGTGTTGAGGTGACTCGGCTGGGTGAAAGACCTGGGCGCGTCGGAATTACGGGGGGCTCATTTACCAAGAATGTAGATTTGCGGTACGATGATTACACCTTCGCCAACACGAATTGTCCTATCGATGTTACAGGGCAATCCCAACTCAATCCGCCGCAAAGCATAACGATTGATCGCCCACAAGAATTGTTGACACAACCATAACCAGAATAGCGGGGTCTGAAACAAGACCCCGCTATTGATTTCTAAGGTGTTCTATGTCAATGAAATCAAATCAAAATTATGAAAGCCAATGGTGGGGACACATCTATGACCAAATGATGGAACAGGATTTACCCGATCTGCTGGCAAATCATCGTCATTTTTATCATGAAAATTTAGCAGGGATTCAAGGGCCTGTTTTAGAATGTGCGTGTGGCTCAGGTCTCTTTTTATTGCCCCTTTTAAATGCTGGTTTTAATATTTTTGGCTTTGATATTTCAGAAAGTATGCTGTCCCAATTGAAACCAAAAGCGCAACAAATAGGTCATATTGAGATAGACCAGCGGCTTTCTATCCAATCCTTTGAGACTTTCCACTACGATATTTTATTCGAAGCTATCATTATCCCAACCAACAGCTTCTCCATGGTCACAACCCAAGAGGCTCAAATTCAAACGATGAAGAATATCTACCAGCATCTTGCACCGGGCGGAAAGCTGCTTTTTGATTTACGGCTCACAGGAATGCGAGATTTAGTAGAGGGAACAGTAGCTGGGGAAGGTAGCTGGCATGATTGGCTGCACCCCGAAACAGGCAAGCCCATTCGGCAAAAGGTAAACGGCCGTATTGACGTCCAAAATCGCCTTATCATTGATGAATGTATCATTGAGTATGATGGCCAAACTGAATCATTTCCCATGATTTCACGCTGGTTGCTTAAACCTGAAATCGAACTTTTGCTACAATTAGCAGGTTTTAAAATTTGGGAGGTATGCAGCACACCCAATAAAGACCCGCATGAGGAAAGCTTCCAAGAAACAATGAGCTATTGGATTGCAACTAAATAACATTGGTAGTGAGATTTATGATTTCAACTGAACAAGCCCTTACTCGCCTGAAAGAAGGCAATAGTCGATTTATCAACAACCAAACGAATCAACAAGCCAGCCAATACAGTACCGATCGTCAAGGCTTAGTTGAGGGACAAGCCCCATTTGCTATCATCCTAGGCTGTGCCGACTCGCGCGTTCCCCCCGAGCTAATTTTTGACCAAGGGCTCGGCGATCTGTTTGTCATTCGCGTGGCGGGAAATGTGGCAGACACGGCCGTTATTGGCTCCATCGAATATGCGGCTGAGCATCTTGGCACCCCGCTGCTGGTTGTCTTAGGTCATGAAAGCTGTGGGGCCGTCAAAGCATCTATTGGAGAAATAAATCAGCCCTCTGGCGCATTATCACCCGATTTAACGGCCGTTGTTGAAATGATTTCAGAGGGCATACGGCCGTTGATTCAAAACCCATCGACTAATGATGAAAAATCCTTAGAAGATAGTGCCATCAAACAAAATGTGCGCCACGGAATTTCCCAACTAAAAGAGAAATCAACACTTTTAAATAGTTACAGCGAAAGTGGAAAAATCAAAATCGTCGGTGCTAAATATATGCTCCAAAGTGGGAAAGTTGAATTTTTAGATTAAATTTTTACAAAAATCATTGAGGCAAAGAATTTTAATTGTTGAATTTACATCGCTACCAAATTATTTTGACCTTCGTTTTTTTAGCTTTCTGTATATCGAGTTGCACCGTAGCTGAAGTGATTATTCAAGGGCAAAAAATTCGAAGTGCAATTGTCCAAGAATACGGCGCCTCCGGTTCGCTAGAAATCGCATTCTTTGAGTCACCCCAAACAGGAAGCTCCATTAAAATAGCATGGCAAAGGCCTCAACAATTAAGATGCGAAGATCCTGATTTGGAGGAAAAGGCATTGGCATTGGCTTCTCTGGCATATGAAAATTATTCTGGAACGGCAGTGATGAATAATGTTTTAATTGAATTGACTTATTATCCAGATATCGTGCCGTGGAGGGTTAAAGAGAAAGTATTTATCTTTGAACTTGCGGAACTCGAATAACGATATTTCAGATGGCCTATTACGATAAGATCGCCAAAAGTTGGCACAAAACAACAGGATTTCAAGGGGGAAGCTTTAAAAAGCATCAGTTGAATGCGCTTCTTTTTGAGAAAATTGAGTCGATTAAAAACAAGACGGTTGTTGAGCTTGGGGCAGGCAACGGCTATTTTGCACCGTTACTTTTGAAG
>JANQSK010000791.1 GCA_028284105.1 Anaerolineae bacterium | reverse complement strand
AATGCAAGTGGTGATGTTCCTAGCAGCTACGGCCGTTTTTCATTTAACACACCTACATTCATTACACCTGCAGCTAATAACATCCAAACAAGCATTATCCGACAAGGAGAAAACGGCATTGTTGTTCCAGATGGTCACGCCGGTGGGCATTCAACTTGTGGTCAGCCTTTCTGGCCTGATAAATATTTTTCCGATTGGGGTCTTGCCAACTATGCAGGTTTCCGGGAAATCAATATTCAAAATCAATTCAACCTTGGTGATTGGCCCTGCTTCTCAAAATATTACGCCAGCTTTCCTCTAGACAGTATTCCCGATGGAAAAGTGATTCGTTCTGCCAAACTATCCATGTACCAATTTGGGAACGCTGGGCAAAACAGCACACCAATCCCCCAACCCACACTTATTCAAGTCATGACAACAGATGGGTCATTCAATGAAAATAGCCTCAACTGGAATAACGGGCCCCAAGTTCAAGAAAATGTAAGCTCGGCTTGGGCTGGCACTATTCCAGCAGGGGGAGAAGGCTTTTTTGTTGAGTGGGATGTGAGCCGTGCAGTTTCAGAGGCGTTTGCTAACGGGGATGCACTTGATTTGGCCCTCTATACACCAGATGGCAATCGCAATAGTGGGAAATACTTTGTTTCTTCAGATGGCGCATCATCAAAACCAGAACGCCGCCCAACGCTGATTATTGAATGGGGCGATCCACCTTTAAGCGTCACACCGATTGTCCAATCAATTGAAAGTTCAGGAACGGCCGTTTATACAATTTCAGCCGATGGATTAGGGCAAACTGTGAATTTGTCATTCGATAATCCGGCAACGGATAGCCTAAATATTTCTCTATCTCAAACCACAATTACACCCCCACAAACAGCAACCTTAACGGTGACTGATATTTCTGGGGATAATGCACTTTATGAGATTCCTTTACAGGCACAAGGGGATGTTTTGGCAGAAACGGCCGTTTATCTTCTTGTAGGCGGTCAAGAAATCCATTTGCCACTTATCAATAAATAAACAAAAACCTCTAAATGGGTAGTTGTTTTGCAACTGCCCATTTAGAGGCTCATCAAAAGCTGTTCAAATAATTTTAGATAGCGTTAGCCTTGCGGAGCATGCGTGCTTGACGGAACGAAATGAGTTGTTTTTCTTTTTCATCCCAAAGCGCAAGTGTTATGGTTTTAAAACTAGTCCAAAGGGTGAGCTCAACTACTTGACGCATCATTTCATGTTCATTGTGAACTTTTTCAAGATTATAGTTAGGAATTCGAGGGCTCAAGTGATGGATGTGGTGGAACCCAATATTTCCGGTGAACCATTGTAAAATTTTGGGTAACTTATAGTAAGAGCTACCATGCATTGCGGCTAAGGTATAGTTCCATTCTTGAGTATGTTCCCAATAAGTATCTTCAAATTGATGTTGGACATAGAACAACCAAGTCCCAACACTCGCCGCAATGGCAATGATCGGCAATTGAATCACTATCCAATTCCCCCAGCCTGCTAGCAGACTTCCAGCAACATGCAATCCTAACAATGCAAAGTTTGTCCACCAAATGGATTGATTTTCGCCATTTTTCCAACCTTTTGTGTAGTTAAATCGTTGAATAATGACAAAATTGAGGGTTGGTGCGACAAAAAACAAGAAGAAAGGGTTTCGGAAGACGCGATAGAAAAAGCGTCTTGACATTGGAGATTCAAAATATTCTTCAACGGTTAACGTCCAAATATCACCTGTGCCCCGTTCTTCTAATTCAGCGTGTGTTTTATGATGAATAGCGTGTGATTTTCGCCAATATTTATAAGGGGTCCAAGTAAATAAGCTACAAATAACGCCGAGCGTATCATTCGCTTTTTTCGACTTGAAATAAGATCCATGGCCACAATCGTGCTGAATAATAAATATGCGAACCACAAATCCAGCGGTTGGGATAGAAAGAAGTAATGTCAACCAATATCCAACCCTTAAACTATAAAACATTAAGATCCATCCGATAAGCAATCCAGCAAATGAATTTGCCGTTTGCCACATGCTTTTACCAAGATCTGGATTTTGATATTCCTTAATGATCTGCTGCCAACCCTTATACATCTCATCAACGTTTGATTTTACTTGTGTCATGCTAAACCTTTTTGTGTGATTTTTTTTGCCAACCTGTCCTGAGGGCTACTTCAGGAAATGAGGCGCGCCATTGTAACCCAAGTTACCTTTCCCGCTATTAGACAACACATCTTCTCATAAGTCGTTATGCTAAATTAGGAAATTAGTTGAAACGCTCACACTATCTACTTAATTTCAGCTAAACTTACGCGTTCTATGCACACAAAAGCATTTCCATACATTGGACTACTAGGGTTCTTCTGGGGAACCAATATTGTTGCAAGTCGTTTTGGCATTGGGGAGTTTGACCCTTTTGTCTTCCTGGCTCTGCGGTTGTCAATTGCATCGTTCGCTTTCTTGGCTGTTTTTTTATTAGGAAACGGCCGTTTTCCCAAAGAAGTGAAGACGTGGCGGCTCGCAATTATCAGCGGTGTTTTAGGTGTTGCCATTCCGATGAGCACCTTTATTCTTTCGCTTCAATACCAATCAAGCGGCGTGGCAAGTATTTATGTCACAACAGCTCCGGCACAAATTGCAATTGCAGCCCACTTCTTCCTACCGGATGAGCGAATGAGCCGCAATAAAGCAGCAGGTGTTACTATCGCTTTACTAGGCTCCCTATTCTTGGTGCTTCTTGGTGAAAGCGGGCTTGCCAATGTTGAAAGAGCCAATCCGCTCGGTGTCATACTCATCATGAGTGGCCTCATCTCAGAAACCATCAACACCGTTTTGGTTAGAAAACGAATGACCCACATGGATCCGATGCAAATAACGGCCGTTCGTCTGTTGACGGGGGCTGTTTGCCTTATTGGCTTAGCGTTTATCATGGGTGATTTTGATTTGTCAGGAATTTCTGGGGCAGGCTACTTTTCATTGTTATATGCAGCACTCATAGGTGCATCGGCAGGTCAATTTATGGCGTTCTACATTCAGCGCCGTTTTGGCGCTACGGCATTTTCATTGGTCTCATTTGTTGTGCCCGTTGTCGCCACAAGCATTGGCGTATTGTTGCTGGGTGAAATTGTCACTTGGGGAATGTTAGTCGGTGTTATTTTAATTGGAGGGGGTATCTATTTAATCAACCGACCAAAGCGTGATTCCCAAAAGGATCAACTAGACACCGTTAACACACCATAGGTTATGATCCAGTCAGCTCTTCGAGTTTTGCCAATTGTTCTCTCGTTCCAAGAACAATCAATTCATCTCCCATATTTAACACGGTTTGAGCATCAGGGATTAAGGCGTCTCCTCCTGAACTAGGCAACAAAGCCACCAAAGTAACACCTGTCCGCCTCCGAACATCAGCATCACCAACCGTTTGACTGATAAGTGGAGAGCCTCTCTCAATTCGCAGCTCTTCAATCCAGAGTTCAATCCCACCTTCTAGCGTTACAACGTCAAAGAAATCCGTAACATGGGGCCGAATAATGATATTGGCCATATGTTTGCCACCGATTTGATAAGGAGACACGACACGATCTGCGCCGGCACGTCGCATTTTGCCTTCATTCTCTGCATCAATACCGCGAACCACGATGTACAAATCTTTATTTAATGATCGGGATGAAAGAACAATAAATAGATTTAGAGAATCTTCACCTGTACAAACAATGAGCCCCCAGGCTCGTTCAATACCAGATTGCATGAGGATTTCATCTTTTGTAGCATCTCCTTCAATCACTAACATGCCATCTTCTCTAGCGGCTTGGGCAAGCTCTTCAATGACTTCAATGACAACCAGTGCCCGGCCGCTGTCTTTGAGGCTGTCAACAGCACTTTTACCAACACGGCCGTATCCACAAATAATGATATGATTGTCTAATTTATCAATTTCTTGAATCACTCGCCGTCTCCTAATTGTGCCTGCAAAGTCGCTTGTAAAAATATATTCGAAAAAAGTTCTAAATGCGTACGCAAGAACACCGATGCCAAAGAGCATCAAAATAATCGTAAATAATCGGCCTGCCGGTGAAAGCGGTTGCACTTCACCAAATCCAACCGTGGACAATGTAATGACCACCATATAAAGGGAATCAATCACGCTCCATCTTTCAATGATCATATACCCGAGAGTCCCTAAGGAAAGAAGACCAACAACCAACAAGTTGAGTCGGAGAACTGACCGAGAAAGGGTCATACGCAAAAATTTTCTAAAAGACAAAATATCCTTCATTTAATTTTTCAATTATTTTTAATCCATATGTTTTATATTTGGGCACAATTTTATCAATCAAATCGCTTGGCAACACCCATTGATAATCCCGAAGCTCAGATTCTTGAAGTTGAATGTCAAAAGAAGTCATTTTACATTCAAAAAGTACTCCTACATTCTGAACAATATCCCCATTAGGATAGGTGTGATGAAATAAGGGATCTGTAAAGATGCCAATAATCCGTTTTGGAATGACATCCAAGTTGGTTTCCTCTTTAACCTCTCGAACGGTTGTTTGTGCCACATTTTCACCCAAGTCTGAATAACCAGCTGGGAAAATCCATGCACCATTATCAGCACGTTGAATCATCAAAACTGCCCCTTCAGAATTTCGAATGATTGCAGAACCACCCACTGCAATTAATTTTTGAGTTCCAATCAACGGCCGTATGCTAGAAATCTGATCAACACAATGGCTACGCGAATTGTTCTGCTGAAATGCAGGTAAATCACTTTTTTGAAAGTCATTGAGCATATCCAGGTACCAGGTAGGCCAACTACGGGTGAAAATATCTTGAAGGGAAACAAATTGATGAGACAGAATTTCTGTCCCATCAGGCTGGCCATTTCCTGAAGCAATTATGCTCGAAAAGCAGACCGTAAACTGCTGTACTTCATCACCATTTGGATACGTTACATCATAGCGAGGATCAGTATATACACCGACCAATGAAAGCTCACCTAATCTATAACCAGTCTCCTCTAATACCTCACGTCGCGCAGTCGTCTGAATATCTTCATTGAGCTCCATTACCCCACCGGGCAAACCAGCAAAATCAAAGTCCGAACGTTGCTGGACAAGAATACGGCCGTTTTCATCTAAAACAATCACAGTCGCAAAAACTAAAAATATTTTTTGATGTCCAACTTTTGAGCGAATCCATTCAATATATGACATAGTACTTTTGATTTATTATTCACGACACCTTTACCCGTATTGAAAGTAAATTCAAGTACATTATTCAGGTGATGAATAGTCGTACTGAGCAAGCAAAATCACAAGGAAACCGTTTTCTCAAAGATTCAAGCCTCTGGGTAAAAATTATTGTGCCTTACTTGGCTCTGACAATGCTTATTGCTGGCTCAGGTACGCTCGTATTTATTAACCTCTTCACAAGCTCACTCCAAGACAGAATTAACAACCAACTCATAGATGCCGGAAATATTGTTTCTGAAGGAATTGTAGCCCTTGAAGAAGAAAGGCTACAAACTTTAAGAACTGTATCTGCAACAGATGGTGTTCCTGCCGCTGTTTTAAACGGTGATGCGGAGCGACTGTCTCAACTTGTACCCCAAATTCTCATAAATGATGGCATGGAATCTGTTGATATCGTTGGATTGGACGGTATTGGAATTTATAGTTGGAAAGAGGCTCCATCTCCACAAGAAACCGCTTCTGAACTATTTGGCGTTAATTGGTCAGATCACCCTATCGTTACCCAAGTTCTTGAAGGTCAAGAAGATGCATTAGGGGATAAATTCACGTTTCTAGGTGAAGATGAGCAAGGCATCGTCGTATACACGATTGGGCCTGTTAAAGTTGAAGATCAAGTTGTTGGCGCTGTCTTAATCGGGTCCGGGCTGAGAAGCATGACATTTAACTTGACGCTCAATGCTGTTGCAAGAGTAACCTTTTATGACCTAGAAGGCAGCGTGTTGGAAACCTCATTAGTTGGTGGTCAAGATGAATTTATTGACGCTGTCAATGAGTCAAACGAATTTATTGATCGCGTCGTCAATGAGCTTGAATCTGAATCCATTGTTGTATCAGCTCCTGAGAGCGAAACATCTTATCGTAATGTTGATGTTCTGGGCCAATCCTATCAATTGGCTTTTGGCGAATGGAATCTTCGCGGTGAACGATTTGGCCTATTTAGTGTTGGTGTTCCTAGAAATCCTGTAGAGACAGCCATTCAGAGTAGTCGAAATCTATTTGTCGCGATTTTTACCATTGCGACTGCTGGTGTTTTCTTAGGTGGTTTTTTGATTGCTGCTCGGATTACAACACCAATGCGACAGCTTGTAAATACAGCAACGGCCGTATCTGAAGGCAATCTATCCCAACGCTCTGGCATCACAGGGAATGATGAAATTGGTCAATTAGCCCTTGCATTTGACAATATGACCAACACATTGGCACAACGAAATCAAACACTCCTTGAAGAAGCCTCAAAATTAGAAGCGATCGTCGATAGTATCGCTGATGGTGTCATTGTTATTGATGAGAACAATAATATCGTGACGATGAATCCAGCAGCGGTCAACTTACTTGATGATATGTCTTATGACTTTTTCTTAGGGCCAGTTGAAGAACTCACAAACTCGCTTAATTTGTTTGAGCAATCAGTTGATGAGTCATTAACGTTAGAAGAAGAATTAGCCCTTAAAGAGCCACGCAAATTTGTCTTGGGCAATCGAACGTTAAGTGCTCGGGCTGCAGAAGTCACCACGCCAAAGGGCGACAATATTGGTTCTGTAGTGGTGTTACGTGATATTACGCGTGAAGCAGAAACAGACGAACTTAAAGATGCGTTCATTACAAGCGTGTCCCATGAATTACGCACGCCATTAGCAGTCGTTAAATTAAGCTCAGACCTAATCAAGAAAAGCTTAAATGGGCATGGTGATGATCGTTTTTCTAGTGTGACTCAAAATTTAATGAAAGGCATTGGTGAACTAGAACATCACATTAACCAATTGATTAGCATTTCTGAAATTCAAGCAGGCACCTTACGATTAAATAAATTGGATGTAACACTCGCTGATTTAACTGAGCAAGTGTTTCAATTGTGGAAACCTAAATTCAAATCTAAAAACATGACATTTACCTACCAAGTTGAAACGGAAATGTCCAAAGTGAAAATTGATGTTTCACACTTGAGTTGGGCTATCGACAACTTGGTTGAAAATGCCCTCAATTACACTCAAGAAGGTGGCATGGTCATTTTGCGGGTGTATATGCGTGATAGTTTTGCATGCCTTGATGTCGTTGATAATGGCATTGGGATTGCTTCTGCAGACCAACCATTTCTTTTTGAACGATTCTTCAGAGCACACAACATGGAAAACTATGCCGCACGAGGTGTCGGCTTAGGGCTCTTTATCACAAAATCTATTGTTGAATTACATGATGGCTTTGTTTCAGCCAAAAGTGACTCAGGAAACGGCAGTACCTTTACAATAGCAATACCGCTAGTCATGGAGCCTGCCAATGAGCCAGCATAATCCAGTCTTGCAAGAACAAGAGGAAGAGAAAAAAGACCGTAAGTTTATATTTACTGTCTCGATTTGGTTTGTCTTAGCCTTAATTTTGAACTTTTTTATTATTCTAATCGCAGGCTGTCTTGCATCTAACACACGCACTACTGGCGTTATTCCAGCAGGGATGATTGCTCAATCAACAGCCGATTATTCAGCTAATTCAGATGTTGTATTTGCACCGTTAGACCCATCTATCATTGACCAGGTTCTTGAAGATAGCAATGCCCTTCAACTTACCCCTGACGATACAACGAATTCTGGCATCATTCCCATTGGCGGCACTGTTACTATGACGCCAATCCCTTCAACAAATACACCAATTCCGACTTTTACCGCAACGGCCGTTCCTGTGGTAAACACACCGCCGTCAGACACAACCCCGTCAGCAACACCGACAGCGACAGTTGACCAGACGGGTACAGCTACCGTTACAGCAACCCCAAGCCCAACCCCTTTCTCAACAGCAACACCAACAAACACGCCAATTATCCTGCCAACGGTGACATTTACACCTGTACCAACAAATCCGCCAACTCAGCCTCCGCCGCCTCCACCAACTCAGCCTCCGCCGCCTCCACCAACTCAGCCTCCGCCAACACAACCGCCACCGCCTCCACCAACGGAACCACCACCGCCGCCACCGACGGAGCCACCACCGCCAACACCTACACAGGTGTTTGTCATTACCCCAATTCCAACAGCAGAACCATAAAAAAAAAGAGACTCAATGAGGCTCTTTTTAATTTCATCAATCTGAGAATTGTTTAGTTAAGAGTTAAACAATCGCTTTAACAGCTTCTAATGCAGCTTCATAATCAGGATGTTGTGCAATTTCTGGAACATATTCTGCATATCGAACTTTGTCATCACCATCAACAACAAAAATGGCACGTTGTTCAACACGTAATTCATCAATATGCGTCCCATATGCTTGACCAAAATTCATATCTTTATGATCAGACAAAGTGGTCACTTTATCAATTCCAGCCGCTCCACACCAGCGTGATTGAGCGAAGGGCAAATCAGCACTCACTGTCAATACAATAACGTTTTCTGCCATACTTCCAGCTTCTTCGTTGAAGCGTCGAGTCTGAGCATCACAAATTCCAGTATCAAGAGAAGGCACAACAGAAATTAAGCGTACTTTTCCTGCTGAATCTCCCAACGAAACTGGGCTTAAATCATTTCCAATCAACGTAAAATCTGGTGCTTGATCGCCAACTGATAATTGTTCACCATTCACAGTCAATGGGTTTCCTTTAAAAGTTACCGCACCATGTCGTCCTTGATTGCTCATTAATATCTCCTATCGATAATTAGCTTAATAAACTTATATCACCTTCGTAAGGCTCGACCTCAGCTGCTTCTGGTCCCTTACGGGTTTCTTCAATATCATACAAAATCCACTGACCTTCTGAAAAATTACTAGGTTCACCGGAAATGCTTGATTTGTGGAAAAATATCTCTTCCCCCGCACCACGAACAATAAAGCCATACCCCTTCTTCGCGTTATACCATTTCATTCGGCCAATATATTTCCCAGTTTCAGGATCAATCTGAATGGTCATTGGAATGCTAAAATCAATCTCTGGCTCAGACTGAGACAAATCATTTTGGTCGTTCTTCGGCTCTTTTTGCCCATCACTCTTAGATGATTCAGATGAATCGCTTTCATTTGATCGAGATGACGTGACCGGTGCCGAAACCAAATCTTTGAGTGATTCAGGTGCAACTTCTAATCCCTGCTCACTGAGTTTTCTTTGCATCTCCACAGTAAACACAAATTGTTTTCCATTTTCATCAGTTGCCCATATATCCTTAAAGTTCATGGCTGAATGTTCTCCTTAGATACCGCTTGAAATAGTGGTGTGTCCCTACTTTAGCATTGAATGATTATCAAGGCTATAAAATTTAGTTATCAAGGAGTGTCAATTGTTCAGGAACGGCCGTTTTTCCATCACTTTCGCTCGGTCGTTCACTAATGCGCACGGCTCCAGTTACCCGATTGCGTCCACCAATTGAAAAAGCAGAACGCGGTTTTACAGCACGAGAACCGTGATAAGTCTTGTCTACACGAACCTTCTTTGTGGAACCAGCAGCCGTTTTGACGAGTAAGGTTTCTTTTTCTCCCACAATGACCACAGCAGCTACCTCTTCAGATTCTTTAGGCAGATTCAAATTACGAACACCTTGTCCATGACGTCCCTGTACAGGATATTCATCCATTGCGGTAACCTTTGCGAGGCCATTATCAGTAATCGACCACACCATTGCACCTGTTTGAGCTAAATCCATTGAAACAATGCCATCAGCATCATTCGCTAGCTTCATGCCATAGACGCCACCTGCTGGAAGCCCCATATCTCTAACGGACTCTTCTTTAAAGCGAATCAGCTGGCCGTTTGCACTCGCTAGAACAATCTCCTGATTACCATCTGTGAGACGGGCCCAACCTAATGAATCGTTCTTATTCACATTCATAACGACAAAAGGATCCGTTGTAAATCCTGGCATATCTTCAATCCGAATACGTTTAATCATCCCTGATAACGTCACCAAGGTGATATATCCATCTTCTTTATTTGGCGGACAAATAAGCGCAGCGGCTAAATGATTACGCCTTGTAAACCCAGTCAGTTCAGCCCAATGTGTCCCAACCCCCATATCGCGGGACTGCGGTAACTGATAGACAGGCAGCCCTACACAGCGGCCATCTGCAGCAAAGAGATACAAAATATCCTGTGTGTTTGCTTCTAAAATGGCGGTTGGTTGTTCCGCTGGTTTAAGCGGTACTTTAACCATTTCAGCCGAAGTGGTTCGTCCCAGTGTGCCTTTCTCACCTACCATTACCCATACAGTTTGATCAGGAAGCAAGTCAGAAGCAGTCACTGATTTTGCATCAGTCGATTCAATAATTTGTGAGCGACGTGGATCTGCATACTTCTCACGAACGGCCGTTAATTCTTCTTTCATCAAGGCTCGCATCAAAGCTGGCTTGGCGAGTAATTTTTCTAAACTTTTGATGGTCTTTTGGATTTCTTTGTATTCATCCTGGATTTTGCGTCTTTCTAAGGCGGCAAGACGACGCAACTGCATATCTAAAATTGCCTGAGCTTGAATCTGCGTTAACTTGAATTCTTTGCGCAAGTTTTGCCGTGCAGTTTCAACCGTACGTGATTTACGGATTAAGGCAATGACCTCATCCAAGTGGTCAAGGGCCACAAGCAAACCTTCCAAGATATGAGCCCGATTTCTAGCTTTCTCTAAATCATATTCACTGCGACGCCGAATAACCTCTAAACGATGATCGAGATACACCTTCAGCGCTTGTTTTAGCGTTAAGATACGAGGTTCACCATTCACCAAAGCGAGAAGCGAAATGCTAAATGTTGATTGCAGAGGGGTTAATCGGAATAGTTCAGAAAGCACCTCTTTAGCCTCAACATTTCGCGTTGTTTCAATGATAATGCGCATTCCATTACGATCTGATTCATCACGCAAATCGGTAAGACCCTCAATCTTGCCGTCACGATGGAGATCGGCGATTCGGCCCAACAAGTTGGTTTTATTCGTTTGATATGGAATTTCAGTAATCACGATACGCGACTTATTGCGCCCCATTTGCTCAACATGCGCTTTAGCTTGTACCGTTACACGTCCGCGCCCTGTCCCATAAGCAGATGATAATGCATCTACTTGTTCGTCTTTGCGGGTTTTATAGCGATAAACCAAGCCCCCTGTTGGGAAATCTGGCCCTTTGATAAA
>JANQSK010000781.1 GCA_028284105.1 Anaerolineae bacterium | reverse complement strand
AGAAGTGCTCCACCGCGTCGTAGAAGCGGCCGTTTATGTAGTCGGGGCAGAAGAAGGCTCCCTCATGCTTCTTGATGAGGCCAAAGGTGAACTTTACATTCGCGCTTCAAAGAACATGGACTCAAAAGCCCAAACCATGCGTAAAAAAGTAAACGACAGTTTGGCTGGTAAAGTCCTTCAAACAAAACGTGCCATTGCCATTGGGAACGATTCGAAATTCATTCGAACACATACAGCGCTTTTAGTAAAGTCTTTGATCTATGTGCCGCTTATCTTGCTCAATAAACCAATTGGGGTCTTGGGTGTAACGAATCGATTAAAAGAAACATCTTTCGATAGTAATGACACAAGAGCGCTTTCTGCATTGGCAGGATACGCCACCATCGCGATTAACAATGCTAATATTTATAAAGAGATCGAAGGCCGTAGATTAACGCTATCATCCGTTGTTGATCAGTTAAACAACCCAGTGATCGCTATCGACTCTGAAATGAAGCTTATCATGGTCAATGAAGCTGCGTGTCAAGCCTTTGACATTCATAACGGCACGGTTGTTGGACAAGAAGTTCAATCGACAAT
Source organism: Anaerolineae bacterium (assembly GCA_028284105.1). Lineage (GTDB taxonomy): Bacteria > Chloroflexota > Anaerolineae > Promineifilales > Promineifilaceae > QQUD01. Next base: position 3,580 of record JANQSK010000781.1, on the reverse strand, counting down.
CAAAAACGAAGCGGCCGTTGCTTTTATGACTCAGCCCAAAGATGATACATTGCGTACAGAAGGCGAATTCTCGGTTGACAATGGTGAAAAATACAAAGCTCGCATCATGTTTAATGAAAGCGGGGGTCGCTCAATTATGATGGAGCCCACAATTTAATTAATTTCTGTTTTTACTGTGAAAAGAGCGAGAATAATTCTCGCTCTTTTTTGATCTAATTAGATTTTTTCCCCTTTTTAGCATCTTCAATGTTCCTCAAATCAGCAAATAAAATTCAAAAATCAACCATATTAATCAGAAAAAAACTTGATTAGGGACTATTTCCCCCAAAAACCTCTTAATTATCGTCAAAAATAGGGTCAAAATCGTGTTTCCTAATGCTTTTGGCTCATAGACAGACTGCAAAATTTTTTCAATACTTTTATGCAGAATCGTAATAAACAATGACAGTCAAACTCGTTTATATAAAGGGTACTAGTCGAATTGTATACGGTAGTTTCAGCAGTATTTGTAAGTATTACGACAACGAGAAAGGCAGGTAGCACAACACATGAAATGTATTCATACCCTCTTTGAGGAGCAGGTTGCTTTGCAACCAGAGGCAATCGCTGTCACCTTCGAGGAAAAATCTCTTTCTTATAATGACCTAAACCGCCTAGCCAATCAACTCGCACATTTTCTACAAAGCAAAGGGGCTCAGCCCGACCAACTGATCGCTACTTTTCTTGATAGAACTGATTGGATAATGGTTGCTATTCTTGGCATCTTAAAAGCAGGCAGTGCATATGTGCCATTAGATCCAATTTACCCGAAAGATCGTTTGGGATTTATATTAAATGACTGTCAAACAAAGTTCTTGTTAACCACAACAGATATGAAAGATCTGTTGCCTGATACAACAGCTGAACTCATTTTTATCGATGAAGCATGGCTCAACGAACAACCTACAACCAATCCTATTAGTGATGTCAAACCGGAACATCTTATTTATGCGATTTATACATCTGGTTCAACAGGAATGCCTAAAGGGGTTCTTGTCAATCACGAAAATGTGGTGTGGTTATTTGACTCTGTCGTTGATTTATACGGCTTTAACAGCGACGATGTTTGGACGCTGTTTCATTCCTATGGCTTCGACTTCTCTGTTTGGGAAATGTGGGGTGCCTTACTCCACGGAGGCCGCTTGGTCATTGTTTCCACAAAAGTTAGCCGGTCCCCTCAAACTTTTTACAAACTAACAGCGAAAGAGCAAGTGACTGTCCTCTGTCAAACCCCTTCTGCCTTCCGACAATACATTGGGGCAGAGGAAGTGGTCGGGCAAAATCCTAACCTGAATTTGCGATATGTCATCATGGGTGGCGAATCGTTGGAATTAAACAGTTTGCGTCCATGGTTTAACCGGCATGGGGATCAAAAACCAGTTGTTATTAATGGGTATGGCATTACGGAAACAACGGTATTTACAAACTTCCGCTTTTTGGATGAATCAGATTTAGAAAAATATAGCGGCAGCATCATTGGTTTCCCAATGCCAAACTGGGAAATGTACATTCTTGATGAGAATCGGCAACCTGTGCCGCAAGGTGAAGTGGGTGAAATTTATATAGGTGGTGTCGGGGTTACGCGAGGTTATCTTAACCGTCCTGAACTCCATGCCGAGCGTTTTATCCCCGATACAGTAAAGCCTGAACTTGGCATGAATATGTATAAATCAGGTGATTTAGCCAAATATCTTCCTGACGGGGATGTGGAATATATGGGGCGTATCGATCATCAAATCCAACTACGCGGTTTTCGTGTCGAGTTAGGTGAAGTCGAAGCAGCGATTGGGAGTCATCCTGCCATTCGCGAGGTGTATGTCATGGATCGGAAAGACCGGTCTGATGAAACGATTTTAGTGGCCTATATTATTGCGGACGAAGATGAAGAAATTACAGTTAATGAGTTACGCCAATTTATGGGACCCAAAGTTCCAGACTATATGGTGCCAACTGCATTCATCTTTATGGACGCTTTTCCACTGACAGTTAATGGCAAGGTTGATCGTAAAACACTCCCTAAGCCAGGTGGTGAACGACCGAATTTGGCGCAAACATATGTAGCGCCATCCACTTCCATGCAAGAAAAGCTCCACACGATTTGGGCAGAATATTTAAATATTCATCAAATAGGTATTGATGACAGCTTTTTTGAACTAGGTGGAAACTCCCTTTTTGGCATGCGCGTCGCGGCTGCAATTGAAGAAGGCTTTGAGATTGATTTCTCACCTGTCAAGTTGATTCAGTACCCGACTTTACGCAAACTAAGCAACTTTCTAGAAACGCAAGTTACAGATACGTCTTCAACCCCAACTAAAGTCGAAGAAACAACAAAACAACCAGAAACCAGCCAAGGTATTGCGATTATTGGCATGAACGGCCGTTTCCCTGGTGCCAATTCAGTCGATGAGCTATGGCATAATCTACTGAACAGCGTTGATTCGAACGTGCGTCTCAGTGAAGAAGAACAAGATCCCAACATTGCAGACGAAATCAAAAATCATCCCAACTATGTTCCTGTCAAAGGAATGGTTAATGATGCTGATAAATTTGATGCGCGTTTCTTTGGCATCATGCCACGAGAAGCCGAATTGATGGATCCTCAACATCGAGTCTTTTTAGAAGTAGCGTGGGCTGCACTTGAAGATGCAGGGTATGCACCTACTCAAACTGAGGGTGTCATTGGACTATTCGCGGGTGTGGCGCACAACACCTACTATAAAAACAATGTGAGCCATCATCCTGATCGTGAACGCGCATTGGGCTCACTCCAAGTCATGCTGGGGAACGACAAAGATTTCATCAATACACGCACCTCATACAAGCTAAACCTCACCGGTCCTAGCCTCAACATCAACACAGCATGTTCTACATCACTCATTGCTGTTATCCAAGCCTTCAACAGCCTCATGAATAATGAATGTGATATGGCTTTAGCGGGTGGTGCGACAATTAACTCACCTCTCAAATCAGGCTATGTGGCTCAAAATGGTGGGATGCTCTCTCCAGATGGTCGTTGCCGACCCTTTGATGCAAAAGGGAACGGCACCCTGTTTAATGATGGAGTAGGCGTTGTTGTTCTTAAGCGTCTCGAAGATGCCTTAGCAGATGGTGACCACATAGAAGCCGTAATCCGAGGTGTTGGCATTAACAATGATGGTGCAGACAAAGTGAGCTTTACTGCACCCAGTGTTGATGGCCAATCTAAAGCCATCGAAATGGCTATTGAATCAGCCAATATCAATCCTGAAACCATCTCCTATATTGAAGCCCATGGAACTGCTACCCAATTAGGTGATCCATCTGAAATTGAAGCCTTAACGATGGCTTATCGCAAATACACCGAGAAAACAGGATACGTGGCAATAGGCTCAGTAAAAGGAAATGTTGGACATTTGGTTGCCGCTTCGGGCATCACAGGGCTAATCAAAACCGCCATGGCTCTTAAAAGCAAAAAGCTTCCTCCCTCACTTTATTTTGAAACGCCAAATCCAAATATCGATTTTGACAACAGCCCTTTCTTTGTCAATAAGATCTTACGTCA
>JANQSK010000778.1 GCA_028284105.1 Anaerolineae bacterium | reverse complement strand
AATCAACTACACTTCAGATTTTTACGATTACGACGACTCTATGCAGATTTTAATCCCAACGGGGGCATTTCCTCCCGTTGGGATTAAAATCTTCATAGAGTCGTCGTAATCGTAAAAATCTGAAGTGTAGTTGATTAGATCTTTTGTTCAAAAAAAAGCATATACTGCTCAGCAACGGCCGTTTCTGTAAATTGTTTGATGTGCTGTTGGCCATGTGCTTTTTGAGTTTCTAATGCGTTTGGGTTTTGTAGTGCCTTGATTATGGCTTGGGCTAGCAGGTTTGGTTCATCTACAGGAACCAGCGTGCCTGCTTTGCCATTGTCTAAAATATCTGATGGTCCGCTGGGGCAATCTGTGGCAATAACGGCCGTATTTAAAGCCAGTGTCTCAGCAAGCACAATGCCAAAGCCTTCGTAGCGGGAAGCTAATACAAAAAGATCGGATTTTGCCATAAAGACATAGGGATTATCTTGAAATCCTATTAAATCGACCTCATCCTTTAAGCTGAGATTTTTAATTTGTGTAATTAGTTCATCTTTTTCTGGTCCCGTTCCAATGATAACAAGCTTGGCATCAGAAACGGCCGTTTTGACCTGAGCAAATGCTTTAATCAAAATGTCGTGCCCTTTTTGCGGATGGAGCCTACCCACAGAGACAATGGTTTTATATTTTGTATCAAACCAAGGATGTTCAATGGATTGTTGCGATTTTTCCTGAATAGTCGATAGATCAATTGGATTCGGAATTAAATGGCTTTTAGCTATTGGGAGCTGGAAATGATCTCTTAGGTCTACAGCAATCCCTTTTGAGAGCACTAGAACGCCATCTGCTAATCTCAGAAAAGGCTTATAGCCAAGACGTTTGATTGCATAATTTCCGAATTGTTTCATTTCTACGCTTGGGGTATTTTGCTCGTTGATGAACAACTTGCCTTGATTGCCAGAAAGTTTGTGTGCCAATGTTGTGAGCATGCTACATCGTCTTAAAACGCCGATGGTGAAATCTGGATTTAGCTGTTTGATAAGTTGGCTAAGTTTTAAAATGTTGTGGGGTGTAAAACGGCCGTTTTCAAGTGACACAATCGGTATATCTGCGGCAGTGACTTCTGCCAAGAACACACCCTTTTTATTAAAAAGACACAGCGTCGGTTCTACTCTTTGGCGATCGAGATGCTTAAGAATGGTCACAATGGCGCGTTCAGCTCCTCCGCCCTCAAGCGAAGGAATCACCCACAGCACTTTAATCGGTTGGTTAGAATGAGGGTGTTTCAATCGATGTATCCTAGTTGGCGAAGTTGGGTTTTGATAGCCTCTTCTTCATCATCAGAGAGTTTGGTTTGTGTTTGTGGCGTATCGTATTGCGCAGCCTGATCACTCTTGTGAATTGGCTTTTTCGCCATCTCATCAGATAGTGCTTCTTTAATTACTTGACCGTCCATGTCTATTGGGATTGGCTGGTCGAGCAGGTGAAGCATGGTTGGGGCTAAATCTTGAAGCGATATCTCTTTGTTCAAAACGGCCGTATTTAAATCAGGCCCATATCCCACAAAAATGCCTTTATGTGTGTGACTTCCTTCTAGCTTTGGGTTTGGAACGTGGCTCGTTGAACCTGGATTGTAGAAATTTTGGTTTTCAATGATGAGATCCGGGCCAAGCCATGAAAATTCACCGTGATATTGGGATGCACCTTGATAAACCGATTTGATGATGGGTTGCTGTGTGGCTTTATCTAAATCGGTCGTGAGATATTGATTAAGCTGTTGGATTAAAACGGCCGTTTCCTCTTCATTAAGCAATCCGTTTGAGAATCGTTTTTGATGATTGAGCCAAAGTTGAAGCCCAAAATCAGAGGGTAAAACACGGCTTTTTTGATAATTGATGGCATCATTGCTTGGCAAAAGCCCCCCACTTTTTAGGCTGTTTTTGAGAGCTGCTGCTTGATTAGGTCGCAAATTTTTGACCCATTCTCGCAGAAACGGGAAGCTGTTGTAGGTACGGATGGCAGATTTCATCAACACATCACGAAGGGATGAGCCGCTATCACCGCTGTCGTAGTTTAGATAGCCGCCATCAACTAAGCGTTGGAAAAGATATTGTCTGGGGTAAACAGAGCCAAATCCGTGATCGGACATCAGTAGTAAATTGCAGTCAGGCCCAGCCCATTCTAGCATTTTGCCTAACAGGTGATCACATTGCGCATACGCATCAAATAGGGCTTCCCGATATGCAGGGGCCTCGGCACGATTGTAGTTGGGATGGCTTGGTTCAAGATAGGTCCACAACACGTGGGCTAAATTATCGGTGATTGAAAAGACGTGGAAAAAGAAGCCCCAATCCTGCTGGGTCAGTAAGTGTTTAAGCAATCGGGAACGGCCGTTCATTACCTCTCGCCATTCATCAATATAGGCTTGGCTGCGGTCAAAGTTGGCCACAGGCTGCGCTATACGGATTTGATCGTGTAAGTCAGAAGGCAATACCATTTCCCAAGCCTCAGGAAAGGTGAATAATGTTTCATTCGTTCGAGGGGTGCCATACCCCGTTAACATCAACCCATTTAAAGGGCGAGGTGGATAAGTGTACGGAACATCTGTAATAATTGACGAGATATTGGCTTCGCCTAATAAGTCCCAAATCGTTTTTTCTCGATGCCGATCGGTGTAAACGGGAGAGCGGGCATAGGTTTGAGGATCCATTTCTTGGAAATCAAAAATGCCGTGTTTGCCGGGGTTTTTGCCTGTAAGAACAGTGGTCCAAGCGGTTGGTGTAATGGGGGGGATGGTAGAATGAAGTGTCCCATGGACTCCATTTTTGAGGAGATGAGCTAGGGTCGGTAAACGGCCGTTTGCAATAAGCGGGTTGATCACATCAAAAGTGGCGCCATCGAACCCCACAACCATCAGTCTGGACATAGTTTACATGTTACCATAGCCCGATTTAGCTTGCTATTTTATTTAGGTAAGTGGATAGTCCTATTGAAAAAAATGACGTAACAATAAATGGATACCTTTATGAGAGTTCAATTTAAACGCTTCCTCGCTGTGATTTTGGGTCTACTTTTAATCGGATGTCAAAATACACCATCTGCTCCTGAAAGTGATTTGCTCGCTGAACTTGATGTTCAAATTGAAGCGGGAGAGTTTGGACAAATTAATAGCATACTCATTTGGCAGGGGGAACAATTGGTAATGGATGAGTATTACCATGGGACGAATGCCGAGACGATGAATCAGGTGTACTCTGTAACGAAGAGTGTGACATCGGCGATGATGGGTATGGCAGTCAACGACCAAACTATAAGAATCAACGATCCGATGCTCAATTACTTTCCAGATTCGACGAACATCGATTTTTTAACGGAACAAAAAGAGAACATTTTGATATCTGATCTATTAACGATGCAAGCTGGTTTTGAATGGGATGAACTTTCTGCGATTTATGGCAGTGGGACAAATTCTGTGACCAGCATGGTAAGAAGCAGCAATTGGGTAAATTATGTACTAGACCAACCCATGGCTACCACTTCTGGCACTTCATTTACCTACAACAGTGGTGTCACGATGTTGTTAGGCAGCATTTTAGAAGAGTCGACCGGTGTGTCGGTTGAATCTTATACGGCCGAAAATCTTTTTGAACCGCTTGAAATTGAGCAATGGCAGTGGGAAAAAACACCACAAGGCCAAACCAATACGGGTTGGGGGCTCTATTTACGATCTCACGATTTGCTGAAATTTGGACGGCTCTATTTACAAAATGGCGAGTGGGACGGTGAGCAACTCATTGCTGAAGTGTGGATAGAGGAATCGACACAGCCGCTTGTTAGTGCTGGAGAAGGATTTGAGTATGGCTATCAATGGTGGCGTTTTTCCGATAAAAACCGTGTAGTCGCTGATTTAGATGAAAATGATTTGTATTTTGCGTGGGGCTTTGGAGGGAATTTTATCTTTGTGGTGCCCCATTTAGATTTGGTTGTCGTGACTACCGCAGAGAATTTTGAAAATGGTGCTCAAATCTTCTCAGCTTTACCAGATTATATTTTCCCAGCAGTAAGTGAATGACGAACCCTTTGAAAATTCTCCACGTTTATAAAGATTATTCCCCTATTTTGGGCGGAATAGAAAATCACATCAAAACGCTTGCCGAGGCACAGGTAGTTTCGGGTCATGTCGTAACCGTTCTGGTCACCAATCCTGAGTCGTATCCCACGACGGAACAAATCAATGGAGTCAATGTCATTCGGGCAGCTCGATTAGCAACAGTTGCCTCAACCCCATTAAGTACAAATTTCCCCTTCATCTTACGTCAACAGCAGCCGGATATTACCCATCTTCATTTTCCCTATCCTCTTGGGGAATTGAGTCAATGGCTGTTCGGAAACGGCCGTCCCTATGTCATTACTTACCACAGCGATGTGGTGAAGCAGAAGCACATTTTGCGATTTTACAATCCGCTTCTGCGTCGTGTCCTCCAAAATGCTGCCCAAATCCTTCCTACAAGTCAGCAATACATCCAATCTTCACCTTACCTTAATCCGTTAGCTCACCTTTGTACCGTTGTGCCGCTTTCCGTTGATGCTGAACCGTACATGCATGCAAAGCCTTTGTATTCCAAAAACGGCCGTTTTCGCCTCTTGTTTGTAGGTCAACATCGTTACTACAAAGGGGTTGATGACTTGATTAAGGCGATGGCTCATATCAATGCTGAGCTTTTAGTAGGAGGAGACGGGCCTATGCGTCAATCGTGGGAAGAAACGGCCGTATCTGCACATGTAAAAGACAAAGTGAACTTTGTAGGACGTGTTTCTGATCAAGATTTGCCAAAACTTTTTGCGAGCGCTCATCTGTTTGTGCTGCCTGCCAACGCACGTTCAGAAGCGTTTGGTAAGGTGCTATTAGAAGCGATGGCGGCAGGATTGCCCTGCATCACGACTGAAGTCGGAACCGGGACGTCGTTTGTCGTGCGAGATGGGGAGACAGGTCGCATTGTGCCTCCCAAAAGGCCAGATTTATTAGCAACGGCCGTTAACGAACTGATCAATGATCATGCGCTACGGTTAAAGATGGGGCAGGCGGGGCAAGCCAGAGCTGTTAATGAGTTTTCTGTGATGCGAATGGTACAATCTGTTGAAGCGGTTTATCGTGATGTATTGAACGCTTCATGACCGCAGGCACTTTGAAGGTGACTTCGTTCACTATTTATTTTTATCTAAAATTTGCACAATGAGTCAAACACAAGATGATTTGTGAAAAGGATAAAAATGACTCAAACTCCTCAATCCCCTGTTTTTCTATCTGCTGAATGGCGTTACCTCCTTATGGCAAATTATGAAGTTGATTCCGGACTGCTGTTACCCTTTGTGCCGAAAGGGACTGAGCTTGATTTGTGGAACGGCCGTTGTACCATCAGTCTGGTAGCCTTTATGTTTGAAAACACTAAGGTGCTAGGGGTAAAAATTCCATTTCACGTCAACTTTGAGGAAGTGAATTTGCGATTTTATGTGCGGCGCAAAGGGCCAGAAGGTTGGCGGCGCGGGGTTGTTTTTATAAAAGAACTCGTGCCAAAATGGGCCAT